>CALVWH010000147.1 GCA_944364705.1 uncultured Bacilli bacterium
AGGAGGAATAAAATATGGGGAATTATTTAATACCAGCAAATACGAAAAAATCACTATTAATTTTTGGAATTTTCAATCAGTTTGATCTTATTTTGTTTGGTTGTGGTGTAGGAGTAAGTATTTTATTATTACTTACTCTTCCCATACAAAATATTGCCATTTCTATTTTAGCTATTTTACCTGGATTAGTTACAGGAATGCTTATTATGCCAATTCCAAATTATCACAATATTTTAACAGTACTTCGAAACTGTATTGAATTTTATAGTGAAAATCAAAAATTTGTATGGAGAGGATGGTGTGTTCTAGATGCCACAGCAGACAAAAAAAAGTAATCAAACGTCAAGTCGATATGTTGAAGATAATTTTGTCCCAATTCGAGACATTTCAAATGGGATGATTACGCTAGATAATAATGAAAAAGTAACAGGAATTAAAATTATGCCTCGTAACATTTTCATTCTAGAACCAGATGCTCAATTTAGTATTATTGACAATTTAAAAAATGTTTACAACATGATTGATTTTGAATTTTGGATTATGGTAGCCGATCGTCCGGTTGATATTAATGTATATTTATCACAATTACAACTTTTATATAATCAAGCACAAACACCGGCAAAAAGAAAAATCATTATGGAAGATATCGAAAAAGGTAACGAATTTACCAATAACAATATTACCGATACCGAATATTTCTTACTTTTTAAAGAAAAAAATATTGATATCATTAATAAAAGAATTCGTGTACTTATTAATGCCTTTTCTGCAGCAGGACTTACTTGCTATCAAACAACCAACGATGATTTACGTATGATTTTAGATAACTTTTTAAATGGTGGACAAACAACCACATTTGGGACGGTGATGTAAATGAATTTAAAAAGTCAAATAGCACCCAAAGGATTAGAATTTTTTCCTAGTCACTTTGTTATTAGTGATAAATATGCAACCATATTAACTGTTATTAGTTATCCAAAATATATCCCCATAGGTTTTCTATCTAGTTTAACCAATATGTCTGGTGTTAAAGTAGTTATTAAACATATTCCTGTTTCTTTTAGTATTATGTCCAAAATGATTAATAAAGAAATTGCGGATTTAAAACAAAGATATGGACAAGAAAACGATAAAACAATTCAAGAAAGAATTCGTCAAGACTATGAATCTTTGGAACAATTTATTCAAATGCTTGCATCCACACAGTCAAAAATTTATGATTTTCAAATGCATGTTATGATTACTGCTGATTCTTTAGAAGAATTAAATAACAAAAAATTACAAATTAAAAACTATTTAATTGCTATGGATATGAATGGTTTACCACTTCGATTTGAACAGAAAAAAGTATTAAAATCGATTTTACCAATTTATCCAAAGCAAGATATTGAAGATCGAATTGGAACACCAATTCCAGCACCAACGATTGCAGCCATGTATCCATTTATTTTCGATAGTATTAAAGACCCAGGATTATCTTGTTTGCTTGGTGTTGATTTTTCAGGAGGAGTTGTTCTATTCAACCAATTTTTATATCAAATTCGAAAAGAGCATAATCGAAATAATGCCAATATGATTATTTTAGGTACTTCTGGAAGTGGAAAATCAACGGCTGCAAAATTAATGCTTCGTACGAGTCTTCGAAACAATTATAAAGTTGTCGTTATTGATCCAGAAGGAGAACTAGAAGAAATGACTAGACTCTTTGGAGGAGATTTTATCGATCTTGGAAAAGGTGGAGAATTCGGAATGGTTAACCCTCTAGAAGTGGTTATGGATGCCGATGAAGATGAAATCAAACAAGGTCTTGGATATACCGTTTTAACGAGATCTTTACAAACGACAAAAGCGTTTATTAAATATTATGCTCCAGATATTGAAGAAGATGTTTTAACTTTATTTAGTGAAGTTATTCAAGATACCTATAAACGATTTGGAATTGATTTTAATACCGATTTTTCTAATTATACTTCTAGAGATTATCCAACCTTTACCGATGTTTATGCAACGATTAAAGGAAGACTTGCTGCTATGCCTGAAAAAACACATGAGCGATACATTATGAAACGATTAGAAAACAAAATAAGACCACTCATTAAAGAATTAAGATTCTATTTTGATGGATATACAACCATTGCTCCATCAAGTAATTTCATTGTATTTAACATCAAAGAATTAATGAATGCTGATGAAAACGTAAGAAATGCTTTATTCTTTAATATCTTAAAATATGCATGGGGTCTTACACTAGATCGAAATGTCAATACCATCTTGGAAGTAGATGAAGCACACGTTTTAATCAATGGGAACAACGTTTTAGGAGCAGACTTTTTAGCACAAGTTCAAAGACGTGCTCGAAAATATAATACTGGAACCATTATTATTACACAACAACCAACAGACTTTACCGATTATCGAGTTATTACGCAAGGAAAAGCAATTTTTGATAATGCTTCTTATTATTTAGTTATGGGACTTCGAAAACAAGCGGTTGAAGATTTAGCAAAACTGATTGATTTAAACGAAAACGAAATTGAAAACATTAAGAAATATAATCAAGGAGAAGCTTTATTTGTTTGCGGAAGTAGACGTATGCAAATTAATGTAACAGTAACAGAAAAAGAATTAGATTCCTTTGGAGAAGGAGGAGGACTTTAATTTTTTGTAGGTGGTGAGAAACGTGGAAAACCAAAATGAGCAAAATACTAAGCAAAAAACCAATGGTGGGGTTGTCGATGTCGCCAAAGGTTTTTTTTGGAATAAAATTAAAATTTATGTTTTAGGGTGTGCAGGGATTGCTCTTTTGGCTTTCCTTGTAGGCTGTTTAATTTTTTCTATCATTTATAATGTTATTGGAACCTTTGCTCCTATTTTTATGGGAGATAATAATGAATCTTCAGAAATTTCTGATGACGATTTGAGTGAAGAAGAAGCAAAATTTAAGAAAAAAGTCGATGAAGTTGCTGAAAAGATGGAAACGGATTATAGTTATTCCATCGATAAAGGGCTTTTAATCGCAACCGTTTTTACCGTTCGAAATACAGATGGAATTTATAATAAAGAAGAAAATCCTGATTATGAAAATATTGATGAAGAAGATATAGAAGATTCTTTAGAAGAAGGAACTGAGGAAACAGAAGAGGAAGAAGAAATTGATACCGAAAAATATAAAGTAAGTAAAAGAGAACTTTTAAATCTTGCAAAAAAAATGAAAGATGGAGAAGATGCTTACCGAGAATATTT
>CALVWH010000148.1 GCA_944364705.1 uncultured Bacilli bacterium
GGTCACTATCGATTCCTTCTTTACAAAAGGTTTGATATTCCATTTGTTCAAATTCAATGGTACGGAAGGTAAAGTTTCCTGGCGTAATTTCGTTTCGAAAAGCTTTTCCGATTTGTCCGATGCTAAATGGTAATTTTGCTCTCATTGTTCTTTGGACATTTAGGAAATTTACGTATTCTCCTTGCGCATTTTCTGGACGTAAATAGATTTTATTTTTTCCATCGTTAGTAACTCCACGATAGGTTTCAAACATTAAATTGAACTGACGAATATCGGTAAAATTGCTTTCTTTACATACTGGACATGGAACTTTATGTTCTTTTATGTAGGTCATCATTTCTTCTTCTGTCATACCATCGGCATGTGCATGTTCATCAAAATCATCGATTAAATTATCAGCACGATGTCTTGTTTTACAGTTTTTACAATCTACTAAAGGATCGGAAAAGCTTGCGACATGTCCACTTGCTTCCCAAACTCTAGGGTGCATTAAAATAGCAGCATCGATTTCATAAGCGTTTTCTCTTTCTTGAATGAAACGTTTTCTCCAGCTATCTTTGATATTGTTTTTTAATCTTGCTCCAAGAGGTCCATAATCCCACGTATTGGCAAGTCCTCCATAGATTTCACTTCCTTGGAAAATAAATCCATATTGTTTACATAAGTTTACTAATTTTTCCATCGTTAATTTTTGCATATTATTTCTCCTACTTTCTTTTCTAATTCTTCTATATTGGTTACAACTTCAAAACAGGAATAAATGGTTTCATCGTTAAAGTTTTCTTTGATGCATCGATTTAAAAAGGTTAAAAAACCATCATAATACTGTTTATAATTAAATAAAATGATTTTTTTGGAAGTTTTATTCGTTCGAAATTCTTCTAAAGCCGATAAAAGTTCTGAGAAGGTTCCACTTCCTCCTGGTAAAAACAACAGAATATCTGCGTTTGCATAAAGATTTTGAAATCTTTCCATCGTGGTATCTACGATATGATTTTTTGAATGATTTAATCTTTGAATGTCTTGTTCATAGGCTTTTGCAACAAAAGTTTCAATTTTTGACTCTTTGCATTCTTGGTAACAAACGCCCATCATTCCAGTAGAGCTGCCGCCCAAAAGTAAATCATAATGGTTTTGATTGATCCAAGTGGCTACGGATCGTGCTAAATCTTTATATTCCTCTTTAATGTTTTCTCTAGAGGAACAGCCAACAAATATTTTCATAATACCTCCTAAAAAAAAATTCTTCTAAATTGTAAGGACGAGTTTCCCCGCGGTTCCACCTTACTTATTCTAGAAGAATCAGCTTTTTCTTTACTGCTAGAGGATTCCATCCCTCATCGTCGCACTTAAAATAATGTACTAATAAATAAAATTAAAATTCCAAGTAGCATTGCGATGCCACTATCTTTTTTGTATTTGCTTTCTTTAATGAGTGGTAACAATTCGAAAAAGCAAATATATAGAAGCATACCAGTCGTAATTCCTAAAAGAACTCCTAAAACATCGTAGCTTGTTTGATTGAAAATAAGTAGGAATAATCCTCCAACAAAGGTTGATAAGGAAATCAATAATAGCCATAAAATGGTTTTTTTCTTATTTTCTTTTTTCTTAGAAAATGCGGAAGTGATAATCATTCCCATAGGAATGTTATGCAACCCGATTCCTAAGCAAAGCATTGCTCCCATACTTACGGAGATTTGTGTTGTACTATATAAGGCCATTCCTTCGATAATGTTATGTATAATTACTGCGATGCTGGAAATGATTCCGATATGTACAAGATTTTCTTCTTTTGCTTTTTTGGTTGTTCCATGTGGTTCATGATCTGGAATGAATCGATCTAAGAGTTTTAAAATTCCCATACCGACCATAGCGCAGCAAACGATTAATAAGAAAATAAATACTTTTTTAATATGAACTTCAAAAATTTCTACTTGTTCTGGAATGAGTTCTAATAAAATTAAACTGATCATTACTCCAAATGCTAAACTAATAGAAAAATTAGAAATTCTTTCGTTATTTTTTGTTCCCCAAACAATTAATGCGCCTAGGAAAATAAATAATCCTACTAACAACGTAAATAGCAACCCGTAATTCATTCTTATCACCACTTTCATTTTATCATAAAAATGAAAAAAGGAAAAGGTTTTATCCTATTTTTGATTTTAAAAGTTGTTTTGATTCTTTATCTTGAAAAACTTTTTTCCAGGGATTCTTAATTTCAGTTATTTCAAATTCTTTGGAAACGGAATCTTTAAATAATTGGTAAATATCCAAATTTTTGGGCATAGTACTAACAAAGGTTACGGGTTCTTTTATGCTTTCTAACCATCTTTTTAAAAAGCGAAGTTCTTGGATTTGTTTTTCTTTGGTTTGAGAATCACATGGAAAAGAAAGGTATGTTGAATTTTCTATGTTTTTTTTATGAATCAAAAAGAATTGATCTACTTTCATTTGTTTTTTTAAGGAAATGTGTTTCTTTGTTTTTAATAAAAATAAAAGTTTTTCCTTTTTGCTTAAATCACTATGTTTTAAAAGTTTTTTGATGGTTTCATCTTTATATTTTTTGATCATATTTTTTTCCTCCATTAGAATTATATGATCATTTGCATAAAAATTTTGCCGAAAAAAGTTAAGACTTACTAACTTCAATCCATTCGTGATTTGGAAGAATTTCTTCTAATTGTTGATAGGTTAAACCAATGGCACTATTATCGCTTCCACAAGCTGGATAAATTTTTGTGTTTTGCTTTATGGACTTATCAAAGTAAACGGAAACGTCTTCTTTGATTCCAAAGGGACAAACTCCTCCTGGACTATGTCCAATCAAAGGTTCTACTTCTTGATAAGGAATCATTTTGGCTTTTTCATGAAA
>CALVWH010000149.1 GCA_944364705.1 uncultured Bacilli bacterium
TTAGACGAAGTTCTGCACCTTCGGCATCCAAAAATGGCTCTGCCATGTTAAAGGATTTCCCCATAACGTTGGCACACTGAAAAGCCAATTTATCCATAAAGTTGTCATCAATCGGACTATTTTCTACACGATATTGTCCTTTCGATAAAGTTTTTAACCATAGTTGTCCGCCATTACTATACGAAATATCTGTGACATCTTCGTTTTCTAAATATGGTTTTAAGGCACCAAAGTCAATTTGGGAAAACATTCCATCGTTCATAAATTATCCTTGATTCCCATTATTTTGATTTTGAGCATTTTCTGCTTCTTCTTCTGCTGCTTGTGCTTCGTCTTCAATCATTTGTAAATCATCATTAGCAACCGATTGTGAATTAATGAAGTCTCTTAAAGTTTGTGAACTTACTACTTTCTCGTCTTCTCCAGCCGTAACGGTTTGTCCTCTAGGTACTGGGAATAATTCAATGCTGCTTTCTGTTAAATAGCTAGCTTTCTTTAATAAGAACCATAATTCATCATTAAGTCCAAACATTAAATATGCTGGTGTTCTATTTTCTTCGGAATTTTCAAATACAGAATTTCCAGAACTATCTTTTACTCCTAAAACTTTAATGTTAGTAATTAATTTTCCAACCATAATTTTTCCATCGCTATTAAGTGCTTTCATGTAAATATCAATATAAGAACTTGGAGTAATAGAATTTGCATATGTTGATTCCATAGTTACTGGGAACATATACATTTTTTCTCCTTTTTTCAATCCAGCAAAAGTTGCATCTGGTAATTCTTCTTCAGAAACAACGGTTTCATCATAGAACATACTTCCTTCTGGAATTACGGTATTGATGTTACTATACTTTCCAATAATTTCACTACTATTTCGAATAACATTTCCTCTAACCGCAACACTGGCAACATCAATGTATTCAATCATGTCATCGGTAATTTTCGTTCTTGGTTGAATGGTTTGTGCAGCAACTGGAATATTTTTTATTGGATCCGTTGCACGATTAATTTGTATAACATACCCAACAAACAAAATAACAACGACTAAAATAATTCCAATAATAGTTACTGTATTTTTGTTTTTTAAAAATCTTTTTAATCCTATCATTTTCTTTTCCCTTCTATTCTATTTATACTTTTTTCTCGATTATAAGGTCAATGGTATTGACTACGTTATAATCAACGGTTTCTCCACTTCCATTGGATGCTAGAGAAGTGGTACTTTTTGTCGATACTCGCATACTAACTTTTGGAGGAATTTCGTTGATGTCCATGAATTCAATTTTGTAGGTGTTTGCTAAAACAGCATTTGCAGCAAATCTTCTTGTGAAGTTTTCTACAAATTTTTCTTTATCCATTTTAATAACACCAAGTTCTCCTTGCATTTGTTCGTCTACAGCATCATACATAGCAGCTTGTGCTGCTTCTCTTAACAAGGTGTAGTTATGTTCTTCGGTGTTTGTTATATTTTGGAAGAAGAATATAAATAATATTCCCATAACTCCAAGAATGATAATGTATACACCCCACATTGATTCTTTCATCTATATTCTCCTTTCCTAACAATCTTTATGAAACATAGAACCACAGTTCTGTGAACTTGTTAAATTTTGATTAAAATATGTTTGGCTATTATTGTTTCCATAATATCCATTTTTACGATTATCGCTTTTAATTTTTGATTGATCTTCTGGTGTCAAGGTAATGCTTACCTCTGGTTTCTGATCACTTCCATAAACTTCAGATTGTGTTTTTGATAAATATTTTAATTGTGTATATCTTGACCAGTTACTATTAGAATCTAATTCTCTTACAACCGTACTAAGCGTATTATTTGCACTTGTTGATGTACTTAAGAAAGGATTAACTCCTAAAGTAATTGGTCTTACTAAAATTTGCTGTCCATTACAGAATTTTTGTTCACAATAATTTCTTGCTTCTGCAGTACTGTCTCCAAAAAATTTTGTTCGTTCATAAACACATACGGTTATATTAATATTTTGATTTGGTTTTGGACAATAATAAGAGTTTCCACAATCTAAGCAGTAATCACAATAATTTTTGATTACGTTATCCAAAGATCCATAAGATTCTAACATTTCATTAGTAATGACTGCTCCAGGATGATAGGTTGAATTCTTCGGACAGATGAGACATCCAGCATCAATTTCACAATATTGTTTTGCTTCGGTTTCTGATTTTCCTTTCGCCATCTCTCGATCTATACAATTTGGATCTAATGCAATATTTTCATACCCATCGGCCATCACAGCATCTCCGTAAAGATCTTTATAAAGATCTAAACTACAATACATTGGCTCATCTCCAGTATTACATAACTCTTCGGTGCAAGATTCCTCACTTCCACCGTTTTGAAGACAAGATCCTAAATTAATTTTTTCTCCATCTTCTAAATAGCAGAAATAACAGTTTTCAATATTACAAGCTTCAATCGCATCCTCTAAGCTTTGTCCTTGACGATACTTGTTAACTACACAGTTTGTAATATTAATGGATGGATCTTTTTCACAATAATATGTTTGACCACAAGGTGGATCACATGGACAAATTTTTGCGGTACAAGATTCTACCGTTCCACCTTCTTTAATACAAGCTGTGATATCTCTTTGTTCCCCAGTTTCTGTTACACAGTAAAATGGGGAAGATGGACATAACTCTTCGGTACAAGATTCTTTTGTACCTCCACTATTTATACAAGAAGTCAAATCTTTTTTCTCTCCAGTTACCGTATAACAATAATCTTTATCATCATCGGAACAAAGTTGTTTATATTTTTCTTCTTGCATACATGCATCGTAAGCTTCTTTGATATCGGTATATAAACTATTTAAAGATAATTTATTATTTAAATCTTCAAAAGTTAAAGCTCCTCTTTGTTTTTCAATCATTTTTTCGCCTACGCAATCATCCATTGGAACATCTTTTGCATTATCATAGCTAGAGCAGTAGCAATAATTTTTAATTACATTTTTTACTTGTTCTCCATATTCTGAGCTTAACGTTCCGTTTGGACAATATTTATCAAGAACATCCGCACTATTTCCTAAACAACAAATATCAATCGTTTGATTTGTTGTTGGATCAAAACATTGACTACATGATCTTGGCTCGGTGGCATAAGAACATGTATAATCATTAAAGTTTTTCGAATCTTCTTCTTGTGTTTTTCCATTACTTACAAATTTACTATTGACTCCTAGTTCTTGTGCAATAATAGAAATTGTTCCTACGCTTTCTCCTTTAGAACTAATCGCAATCTTTCCTACATCGTCTTTTGATCCTTTTTTCTCATATTTTCCTGTTGATTTATTATAAGTACTATAAGTTTTTTCTGGATCAAGAGCATATGTTTTTTCAACCGTCATGACAACTTTTCGATTTTTAACTGCATCTACGGTTGCTGCTACCGCATCGCATCCTTCACATGTTTTATTCGTTGAAGTTACTTTTAAACTATTTTCATCTTTTGATATTTCGTAATCTCCACTTTGATATTCTAATCGCATATCTGATTTGAAAGAATTCGCAAACGTTGTATCCATATTTACACTAGAAGCACATTTTGATAAATTTCCACCGTTTCCATCAACTAAATATTGACAAACTCTTTTTCCAATAACTTTTAATTGATAATCTTCGGTTTTATCGTTTGGCCAAATTAAATAGTTATCAAGTCTTCCACTTGGATCTAATTTTATTTTGGTTTCATATTGTTTTGGATAAATAATTTGTACGCTATCTTTGCAATACATTTTACAGAAGTTTTGCTCACTACCCATAGAATCACTAAATGCTTGATTATAAGTTCCTATGGATTGATATTGATATTTTTGACGAGTTGTTTTATTTACACAGGTTCCTTTTTTATAAGTTTCTGCAAGAGTTACTTTGTTATTTGTTTCATCAGCAGAACAAGCAGGTGTTTGATATGAAACTGAGTAATCGTAACAATCTGGTTCGTTACAATAATCGGATACTTGTCCAATCCATAACCAGTTCATTCCCCAAGCTTGTTGATCGGAAACTTTTCCTCCATTTAGTTTTGGTGCTAAAGCACTAAAATCATCAATATGTCCGTTTCCACTAGATTGATAACAAGATTGACTAATGGAATCTCCACTAGCTTTTAATAGATTAAAACGAATGGTTGATTTGTTTCCAAATTTTTCATTTTTATCTAATCGATAGGTAATATCGCTTGATGGAGTAACCATAAAGTTGGTCCAGTTATCACAATATCCAGAGTTTGAAGCACCACTTTCGTTATGTGTTGATAAGAAATAAGCAATTTCGGTTACGGTTCCAAGCATATCTACTGGTTGTGAAGAAGAACCATAGGTTTGATAACGAATTCCAATCATTGGTTCAATGATTAAGAAGTATTCTTGAGAAGTATCGCTACAATCTGGAAGTTCTTTTAAATCATAATTTAAACCATGAATATAATACGTTTTCTTTCCACTTGTAACTTTTACTTGTTTATTACTTGTGATATATTCCCGAATTTTATCTGGATTGTTTCGCATTGCTTTAAACAAGTTGCTTGCTTCAGTGAAATCGTCTTCATAGTTTGCTCCTCCACCAGTTCCTGATTTTAACCATTTGGTTCCTTTTGAAGAAACAATATGTGATTTAAATGCAGATGAACTAGCTCTTACTGTTCTCCATGTTTGATTTCCTTGTTTCTCGATGGCTTCTAATCTAGATCCATGGTAATTTCTACTCGTTGGATTGGCTAATTTTACAGCAATGTTCCATTTTCCACGACCATCTCTTGTCCATCCTTTTCCATTGTTGTAGTAATCTCTACTCGTTAAGACTTTGTAATTATCTTTGGTTCCTTGAACTAAAGATACCCGAAGTCCAAACGTATCGTATAAATTACATCCAGTATCACATCCTCCAGCAATTCCGTTAGAAGCGTTCCCGGTTCCTACGTTTGCAAATCCTCCTCCTGCTGAGGACCATTCACTTGCTGCATGAACACCGGGAATAAATACGATGCATAAAAATATACTAAGTAAAACTTTTCTTACCTTTCCCATACGCACCACCTCTTTCTACTTTAGTATATATTGATATTCTTGACTACGAATATTAAATTGTAACGTAATTTTATCCGCATCTTTTACGTCTTTTAAGACTTCAAAGTAATAAATGTTTTTCTTTTTTGCTTTATTTGGTGTAATTTCTTTGATGGTTAAATTCATTGTTTTCTTTTCTTCTCCTTTTTGATACGTTATGGTTCCAAATTTCATAACGAAATCTGCGAAATCCATAGATAAAGTAGAAGTTTCATCTAACTCGAAGTTTGCTTCTATTTTTAATAGTGCTTTTTCTTGATTTCCTGTAAAGCTTGGAGCAAGATATTCATAAGAAGTTATGGTTTCTTGATCGCTTACTTTATAGGCATATTCTAATTTAAAATTGTCTTGAATTTCAAATGAGTTTATTTGAAAATTTGTATTTTTTAAAATAGAAGCAGATAAATCTACTTTATCTTTTAATTTATATTGAGTAACTTTAGGATCTGCATCTACTTTTGTAGGTTTTAATCTTGTTCGATAATTTTTATTATCGGTAACAACGGTTAAAATCATTTTTTCTTTTTCGAAATCTTCTGGTATTTCATAAACTAATAAATATTTTTGTAATTCATTTGTTAGGGCTTCGTTTTGATATACGGTTCCTAGATCATCAAAGGAATTTGTTATGATCGTTGGGTAAAAGTTATGGTCATCGATTGTTAATGGAATCGCTGCGGTGTTGATTTTTGTTTCCGATGGGCTATAACGATTTACGGATACTTTTGTAACAACGTAAGATTTTCCTTCATTAATTTTTCTGTTTTTAAAGTTTGTTTGGGTA
This sequence comes from uncultured Bacilli bacterium, assembly GCA_944364705.1. GTDB lineage: Bacteria > Bacillota_I > Bacilli_A > RF39 > UBA660 > RUG12867. Next base: position 5,896 of record CALVWH010000149.1, read on the forward strand.
AGATAGCTATCAACAATTCGAATGTTATAGGTTCCTGTTGAAAAGGTTGTATTTAGTTTATAAGTTCGATGATTTAGAAAATAGTTTATTACTAAGAAACCAACCAATATGGTCACAAAAATACCGATGCCAATATTAATAAATAGTTTATTTTCTTTATAGAAGTATTTTAAGTTTCGAATGTTTTTGTTAAATCTTCTTTTCCATTCGTTGGTATCTGCTTCGTAAGATACTTCGAATTCTTCGTTATCTTTTTCGGTAATTTCTAGTTCAGCTTTATCAGCCTCGAAGTTAAATTTTTTGATGTTGAAACCGGTTGCTCTTACAAGAGCGATGATTGCCATAATTCCTTGTAGTCCGGTAATAATAAGTAGAAGATCACTATTGATTTTTAAAGTACGTACATCTAGTGTTGTTACTTCCAAGCGGGTAAAATTGCTATAAGAAAAAACATAAAGGGCAATTGTAGAGATTAAGGCTACAATATTATAAATATAATAGAAGTATGGTTTTTTCTTTACGATCATTAAAACTAAAATAAAGATGGTTGCTAAA
>CALVWH010000150.1 GCA_944364705.1 uncultured Bacilli bacterium
AACTGGAACGATTACGATTCGGGATAATGCTGGGAATACTGCCGCTTGTAATGTTAATGTGTATTTGGATCGTCAACCTCCGGCTTGTACTTCCAAGGGTGGAAAGTATGGTTGGGTAAATAGTGCATCTTCCGTAAAATCTACAACGTTGGTCGGAACTTGTAATGATTATAGCGGTAGTGGATGTACTGGAAACGCTCAATATGACATTGATTGGGAAGGATATTGGACTAACCTTTCTCCAGGGACCGTTTACGATAATGCTGGAAATAGTACGTATTGTCCAGCAAATCAGACAGTAATGCACGATTGGACAGCTCCAAAATTAACCCAATTATGTAATACCAATACAATGGCAAATCATTTTTGTAATTGTAATGGCCGTACTTCATCTCAATGTACATCAGGACATGTAAAAGTCTGGGTATCGGATAATGTATCTGGAGTAAATGGAGTATATCAAGCTCGTAGGGCGGTCAAATGGCAGAATAAATCACCATATAAAAGTTGTCCACAAACTTATAAAAATCAATTAGATGGTAATAATTGGTTCACAAATTATAGTTGCCCATCGAACAAATGTTGTAGTAAAGTATTTAACGACAAAAATTCAAATGGTACGATTAATTGGAATAATCATCCATTTACGAGACAATCCGATGGTACTTGGCTTTCTGTAGGTTTAGATTTAGTTGGATTGACAAAAAGAAGTTATCGAGTTACCGATGTTGCAGGAAATGCTACAGGAGAAATACAAGATACTTCTACGGTTGTCTACACTTATTCATTTACAAATAAAAGTGAATGTTACAAAGGAAACTATAATAATTATTTTTCAAGTTGTAGAACCTTTTAGAATAGCATTTTGATATCATCCCCGTTTTTTGAAAAAAAGCGGGGTTTTTATGTGTACAACAGTTATGATAAAAATAAATTTAGAAGATTCTAAAGATACATATATTCGAATTACAAATAATATTAAATCTTTATTAGATTTAAAATACAGATCTTTAATAGAATATATAAGTAAATACCATATTATGAAAATTCAGCTTTGGAAATAAAATTTGTTTTGTACAAAAAAGAAAATTCAAAAAATTAGCACTCATATATTGACAATGCTAACATATTATAGTATACTGGGGATAGCACTTGGATAGAAGATGTGCTAAAGAAGGTGAAATTTATGTTGACCCAAAGGCAAACAGAACTTTTTAAATTAATTGTTGAAGAACATATTAAAACCGCAAAACCGATTGGATCAAAATCTTTGTGTGAAAAATTACAATGTTCTTCTGCAACCATTCGTAATGAAATGAGTGAATTAGAACGTTTGGGATTATTAGAAAAAACCCATACTTCTTCTGGAAGAGTTCCTTCTGATCAAGGATATCGTTATTATGTAGATCATATTATGAAGCCAAAAGAATTAACTGGTGAAGATGTTTTAAATTTACAGACGATATTTCGAAATAATTCGCTAATTCTTTCTGATACCATTTTAAAGAGTATGGAAATTGTTTCAGAAATTACGAATTATACAGCAGTTGTTTTAGGAAACTCTTCAAAAACGAATCGCGTAAGTAAAGTAGAAGTGGTATCCCTAGATTCTACGGATGAAAATAATTTTATCGCTTTAGTAATTACTGATACGGGTCATGTCGAACATAAGAAAATGTATTTAAAAGAAAAAATTTCACTGAATGATATAAAAAATGTTGTTGAAATTATTAACAAACACATTGTAGGTACTCCAATTGATGAAGTAAGTGCTAAATTAGAATTTGAAGTAAAACCAATCATATCCGAAGAAATCAAACAAAGAGAGGTCCTTTATAATGCTTTTTATAATGTGTTTACCGATTTAAAAAATACCGCAAGTGTAAAAGTAAATAATCCAAGTCACATTTTAAAAGAGCCAGAATTTAAAGAAAATGCACCAAAAATGCGTGAAATCTTAGAAAAATTTGAAGATAAAGAAATGATTAAAACCATTGAAGAAACTGAAGAAGGTGTTCACGTTTATATTGGCAGTGAAAATCATTTTGATGATGATGTAACCATTATTAAAACAAAATATTCCATTAATGGAGAAGAAGGAACCTTAGCTTTGATTGGACCAAAACGAATGGAATATGAGAAAGTAACTTCACTTTTAAATTATATTATCAAAAATCTAGAAAGGAAGTAACCTATGGAAAAAGAAGAAAAATTAACTGAAGAAAAAACGGTTTGTGAACATCATGAAGAAGGTAAGGATCAAGAACTTCATGTGAAAAAAGAAAAAATAAAAGAAAAACCAAAAAAAGAAGATAAAAAATTAAAAAAAGAATTAGAAGAACTTCGAAAAAATTTCGAATTGCTTCAAAAAAATAATCAATCGTTAACCGAAACAAATAAAATTTTAGAAAATAAGGTTTTAGAAGCAAAAGCAGAAGTTATCAATTATGGAAAACGAAAAGATAAAGAAACGAGCTATATGTTAAAATATGCTGGAGAAGATTTAATTAAAGAAATTTTGCCAATTGTTGATAATTTTGAAAGAGCAATCAAACAAGATGATGACAATTTGGAAGATTCTCTTTCTAAATTCTTATCAGGTTTTAAAATGATGTATTGTCATTTAGTAAAAGCTTTAGAAAACGCTGGAGTAAAAGCAATTGATGGAATTAATAAAGCTTTTGATCCAACGTATCATGAAGCAGTTTTAACGGAACCTCGGGAAGATGTTGAACCAGGTACCGTCTTAGAAGTTATGCAAAAAGGATATCTATTTAAAGATAAAGTGATTCGACCAGCAATGGTCAAAGTTAGTGAATAAAAGGAAAGGTGATAGTTTATGGGAAAAATTATAGGTATTGATTTAGGAACAACAAACAGTTGTGTTGCTGTATATGAAGGAAACGAAGCGAAAGTAATCGCAAATCCAGAAGGATCTAGAACAACACCTTCTGTGGTTGCTACGGCAAAAGATGGAAGTATTATTGTTGGAGAAAAAGCCAAAAGAGGTATGATTACCAACAAAGATACCATTTATTCCATTAAACGTTTAATGGGAACAAGTGAAAAAGTAGAGATGAAAGGAAAAAAATATACACCACAAGAGATTTCTGCAATGATTTTGGAAAATTTGAAAAGTACTGCAGAAGCTTATTTGGGAGAAAAAGTAACCGAAGCTGTTATTACGGTTCCTGCTTACTTTAATGACTCTCAACGTCAAGCAACCAAAGATGCTGGAAAAATTGCAGGCCTTGATGTAAAAAGAATTATTAACGAACCAACCGCTGCAGCCTTAGCTTATGGTCTTGATAAACAAGATAAGACAGAACAAATCTTAGTATACGACTTAGGTGGAGGAACTTTTGACGTATCCATTTTGGAAATCGGTGATGGTGTTTTTGAAGTAAAAGCAACTTCTGGAAATAACCACTTAGGTGGAGACGATTTCGATCAAAGAATTATGGATTATCTTGTTTCAGAATTTAAGAAAGAAAATGGAATTGATTTATCAAAAGATAAAATGGCTATGCAAAGAATTAAAGACGCTGCCGAAAAAGCAAAAAAAGATTTATCTGGTATGACAACAACCGAAATTTCTTTACCATTCTTAACGCAAGGAGAAGATGGACCTTTACACTTAGAAATGAGCTTAACTCGTGCAAAATTCGAAGAACTTGTCGATGATTTATTAGAATCTACCTTAGATCCAGTTCGTAAAGCATTAAAAGATGCTGGTCTTACGAAAAATGATATCGATAAAGTATTGTTAGTTGGTGGTTCAACAAGAATTCCAAAAGTTCAAGAAATTATTAAAAACGAACTTGGAAAAGAACCTTCAAAAGGAGTTAATCCAGACGAAGTTGTTGCTATGGGAGCTGCCATTCAAGGTGGAGTTTTAAAAGGAGACGTTAACGATATTGTTTTACTTGACGTAACACCACTTTCTTTAGGACTTGAAACCCTTGGTGGAGTTTGTACCGTACTTATTCCAAGAAATACAACCATTCCGACAAGCAAAAGTCAAATTTTCTCTACAGCTGCAGATAATCAACCAGCGGTTGACATTGACGTTCTTCAAGGAGAAAGACCAATGGCTGCAGATAATAAAACACTTGGTAATTTCCAATTAACTGGAATTCCAGCTGCTCCAAGAGGAGTTCCACAAATCGAGGTTACTTTTGATATTGATGCGAACGGAATTGTTAATGTTAAGGCAAAAGATTTAGGGACTAATAAAGAACAAGCCATTACCATTACGGCTTCTACAAATTTATCCGATGAAGAAATTGATAAAATGGTAAAAGAAGCGGAAGCAAACCGTGCTGCTGATGAAAAGAGAAAAGAAGAAGCAGATGCAAGAAACGAAGCAGAACAATTAATCTTTGCTACAGAAAAATCAATCAAAGATTTAGGAGATAAAGTAGATAGTAAAGATAAAGAAAAAGCAGAAGCAGAAATCAAAGACTTAAAAGAAGCCCTTGAAAAAGGAAATGTCGATGACATTAAAGCAAAGAAAGAAAAATTACAAGAAACTGCTATGGCTCTTGGAGCAAAAGTTTATGAAGAAGCAAATAAAAAAGCTCAAGAAGAGTCAGAAAAAGAAACCAAAAAAGATACAAAAGAAGACGATGTTGTAGACGCTGAATTTGAAGAATAATAAGAAGTTCTAGGAAACTAGAACTTTATCTTGTAAAAAGGAGAAAAATATGGAACAAAGAAAAAAAAGAGAAGAAATTGCACAAAAAGATACTTGGGATCTTACCCCGATTTATGCATCGGATGATTTATGGTATGAGGATTTTGAAAACGCCAAAAAAGAAGTAAAAAAAATTCCGGAGTTTAAAAATCATATTGTTCGTTCTGCAAAAGATTTATTGGAATATTTGACATTCGATCAACAATTAGACCGAAAACTCAACCGTTTATACTATTATGTTCATTTAAACTTTGATGCAGATACCGGAAATACAAAATATCAAACCATGGATGGAAAAATGAACGATCTTTTAAAGGAAGTTTCCGAATTGTCATCCTTTATTGATTCTGAATTTTATTCTATCTCTTATGATACCATAGAGTCTTATTATCAAGAAGTACCAGAATTACAAAAGTATCGTCATAATTTAGAAAATTTATATCGCTTTCAGAAACATTACTTAAACGAAGAAGAAGAAAAAATTGTCAATCAATTATCAACCAGCGTAAATGCTTCCGAAGAAATTTATGAAAGTCTCACCGATACCGATTTAACCTTCGGAACCATTTTAGACGAACAAGAAAAAGAAGTTGAACTTAGCGAAAGTAATTATGGAAAATATATCGCTAGTGAAAATCGAAGAGTTCGAAAAGATGCTTTCCATACCTTACTTGGAACGTATAAAAAATTTCAAAATACGATTGCAAAAACCTTTCAAGGAAATGTAGAATCTTTGATTTCTTTATCAAAAATATATCACTATTCCTCTAGTATGGAAGCATCTTTATTTTCTGATAAAATCGAAGAAAAAACCTATCATAATTTAATCGATACGATCCATAAACATATGGATGTTGTCTATCAATTTTTTGCTTTAAAAAAAGAAGTGTTAAAATTAGAGGAATTTCATTTATATGATGGTTATGCTCCATTGATCGAAGGAACAACAAAAAATTATTCTTTCGAAGAAGCAAAACAAATCGTTTGTGAAGCATTAAAACCATTAGGAGAAACCTATCAAAAAGATTTACAAAAAGCATTCGATGAGCGATGGATCGATATTTATCCAAACATTGGAAAACGATCTGGTGCTTATTCCTCGGGATTTTATGATACCCATCCATATGTTCTTTTAAACTATGAAGGAACTTTAAATTCCGTATCTACGCTTGCTCATGAATTAGGACATTCTATGCATACCTATTATTCTTGTAAATATAACGATTATCAAAATTCTTCTTATAAAATATTTGTTGCCGAAGTTGCTTCTACCGTAAATGAACTTTTATTAAATCATTATCTATTAAAAAATAGTAAAGATAAAAAAGAAAAACTATCCATTTTAAATCATTGGATGGATCTATATAAAGCAACCATATACCGTCAAGTAATGTTTGCAGAATTTGAAAGAGATATGCATAAAGCAAAAGAAAATGGTGAGATTCTAACAAGTGAATTTTTATCAGAAGCTTATTACAAATTAAATCAACAATATTTCGGAAACGATGTCTTTATTGATGAAGAAATTCGTTACGAATGGGAAAGAATCCCACACTTTTACTATAACTTTTACGTATATAAATACGCGATTGGATTATCTGCTGCATCTCATATTGTCAAAAACATATTAGATGGTAAAGAAGGTGCTTTAGAAAACTATTTAAAATTTCTAAGTTTAGGAGGAAGCGATTATCCAGCAAATGAACTATTGGTTGCTGGTATCGATATTAATCAAGAAGAATATATTGAAAGTGCAATTACGATGTTCCAAGATCTTATTTTAGAATTTAAAAAATTATATTTTGAGAAGTAGGTGAAGTTTATGAATAAAAAAGATTATTATGAAGTCCTTGGTGTTTCAAAAAATGCAACCGAAGCCGAAATTAAAAGTGCTTTTCGTAAATTAGCCAAAAAATATCATCCAGATGTATCAAAAGAACCAGATGCTGCCGAAAAATTTAAAGAAGCCCAAGAAGCATATGCGGTGTTATCCGATAAAGATAAACGAGCACAATATGATCAATTTGGACATGCTGCCTTCCAAAATAATGGTGCTGGTGGTATGGGTGGCTTCGATTTTTCTGATTTTGATTTTTCCGATATTTTTGGAGATCTATTTGGTGGAGGATTCGGTTTTGGAAGCTCTAGTAAAAAAAGCAAACGAGCTCAAAAAGGAAGAGATTCTTTAATTCGTTTGACTTTGGATTTCGATGAAGCCGTTTTTGGATGTACAAAGACGGTTAATATTACAACATATGAAGAGTGTGATGATTGTGGGGGCGAAGGAGGACATGGAGTAAAAACTTGTGACCAATGTCATGGAAGTGGAACGGTAACCATAGAACAAAGAACTATGTTTGGAGTGTTTGCGACTCGTTCTACCTGTGATAAATGTAAAGGAAGCGGAAAAGTTTTCTCCAGCACTTGTTCGACTTGTCGTGGAACAGGAAAAGTAAAAGTAAATAAAGATATCAAAGTTAAAATTCCTGCGGGAGTAGATACAGGAAACCGTCTTCGTGTTGCTGGTAAAGGAGATGCAGGAAGTAATGGAGGACCAAATGGTGATCTTTACATTGAATTCCAAGTTCGCGAACATCCATTATTTGAACGGAAAGAAGAAGACGTTTATTTAACCCTTCCAATTACAATTACTGATGCCGTATTTGGAGCAAAACTAGAAATTCCAACGTTGTATGGAAATGTTAAATTAGCGATTCCATCCGGAAGTGAATCGGGAGATAAACATCGTTTGAAAGGAAAAGGAATTGCCGATCCCCAAACCGGAAGAAAAGGCGATATGTATGTTCTTTTGAAAGTTGTAATTCCTAAAAAATTAACACGAGATCAAAAGAAAATTTTAGAAGCGTTGAAAGATACGAACTTAGAAGATAATAGCGAAATTAAGGAATACAAAAAATATTTATAAAAAGAATCTGAGTGCGAAAACACTCGCTTTTTTTACCAAGAAAAGAAATAAACCTTGCGAAAAAAAAGAAAATACGATATACTATTAAAGATGTTTAAGGAGGATTTTATGAGTAAAACGAATGAAAAAGAAATTATCAAAAAAGTAGAAGGAGAAAAATGGGAACAAGCAAAAGAAAAAGCTTTTCAAAAAGCCAATAAAAAAGCAAAAATTGATGGTTTTCGTCCTGGAAAAGCACCAAAAGATATTTTTATAAAAAAATATGGAGAAGAAAGTTTATGGATGGATGCTGCGGAAATTGTTTTAGATAGTGCATACGAAGAAATGTTAGAGGATGCAAAAGATATTGAAATTGTTGCTCGTCCGGATATTGCTGTAAAAAATATTAATAAAGACGGTGTTGAATTTTCTTTCACATTAACGTTAAAACCAGAAGTAAAATTAGGAAAATATAAAGGATTAAAAGTAAAAAAAGAAAGTGTTACCGTTACGAAGGAAGAAATTGAAGAAGCAATTTCAGAACTTAGAAATCGATATGCAGAAAATATGCCAAAAGAAGGAAAAGCAGAAAATGGAGATATTGCGATTATTGATTTTAAAGGAACCAAAGATGGAGTTGCCTTTGATGGAGGAACTGCAGAAAATTATTCTTTAACTTTAGGATCACATACCTTTATTCCTGGATTTGAAGAAGGAATTGTTGGAATGAAAATCGGGGAAGAAAAAGATTTAAAATTAAAATTCCCAGATAATTATCATAGTGAAGATTTAAAAGGACAAGAAGTTAATTTCCATGTCGTATTAAATGATTTAAAAACCGTTGTTGTTCCAGAATTAAATGAAGAATTTTTCGAAGATTTAGGTATGGAAGGCGTTAATTCAAAAGAAACATTAGAAAAAGAAATTAAAGAAAACATGGAAAAACAAAAAGAAGTAAACGCTGAAAACAAATATATGGATGATTTACTAGAAGAAGCATTAAAAGGAGTTCAAGTAGAAGTACCACATGCTATGATTCATGATGAAATTGAAAGAATGATCGGACAATTCGAAGAAAGACTTCATATGCAAGGAGTTACTCTTGATCAATTCTTGAAAATGACAAACGCAAAACTAGAAGACTTAAAAGCACAAATGCATGAAGAAGCAGAAAAAAGAGTAAAACTTCGCTTAATGCTAGAAGAAATCGCAAAAGTAGAAAAAATTGAATTATCTGATGATAAAGCAAAAGAAGAAGCAAAGAAATTAGCTGAAAAATATCAAATGAAAGAAGAAGATTTCTTAAGAGAATTCGGTGGACTTGATATGGTAAAATACGACTACAAAATGAGACAAGCAATGGAAATGTTAAAAGAAGAAGATGCGAAATAGCATCTTTTTTGCTTGTTTTCTTTTCTTTCCTATATTATAATAAAATTGAGGGGATTATATGAAGAAAGTAGCTATAATTATTGTCATGATAAATCTTGTGATCAATGCTATCCTTTTAGCAATTCCTCGAAAAAATGTGATAAAAGAAGCAAATAAAAGTACGGTTACTTGGAATATCCAAACGAATAAAAATGTACAAGCTGGAAATTTATATTTTGAAGGGATTGCTGCAGATATCGATGGGGAAAAAGCAGATATTTATAAAAATACTTATCATATGAACGACTTAGGAGATACTTATATTGGATACAGTGTAAAAATAAATGAATTTTATCAAGATGAAGTTTATGAACCAATTACGGTAGTCGATGAAGTTGCACCAAAATTATATTTAAAAGGATCATCAAATCTTACGATATCTCTCGGAACAGAGTATCAAGAGCCAGGATATGAAGCAGTAGATAGCTTTGATGGAGATCTTACCAAAAAAGTAACAACAAAAGGAACGGTTAATAAAGATCAAATTGGAGATTATATGTTAACCTATCATGTTTGTGATTCTAGTAATAATTGTACTTCTAAAACAAGAAAAGTACGAGTTCGAAAACAAACAGAAGATCAAAAAGAACAATACGATACCGGAGAAGAAGAAGAAAAATTCAAACCAGAAGAGTTTACGCAAACGGTGACCGAAGCCTCTTGGACAGATACTGGAATTAAAATTACTTTTTATAGTAAAGACGAAATAAATAAAATTACTTGTAAGGATAAGAATGTAAAATTTACATCCAAACAAGATCATTATTATACTTTTACCTATGATTTGAAAAATTTAAAAAATGGAACTTATACCTTTAAATTAAATGACAAAACGATTTTAAAAGATGAAAGAGAACAAATTCAAAAACTTGTTCGCAGTCATATAGGAGATCATTTAATTACTGTTGAAGATAATAAAAAGAAAGTACAAATCACGATAGAAGATTTTGCTTATGAATACGATATTCTTATTGATGCTGGT
>CALVWH010000151.1 GCA_944364705.1 uncultured Bacilli bacterium
ATAAGATTCAATATTATACAATTGAACATAATAAACAAGTTTATTCTCATGTATCTTCATATGGGGAAAGGGGCATTTTTGCCTTTTTATCAAAAACTTGTTTTTTATTTATGTTTTTTTAAAGCAATAGCATAAAAAAACAAATCTTGTATAATCCTTGATTTGTTTTCTAAAATATCATTGTTATTTACAAAAAACATCGATGTGATCACTATCATATTTTTGGTTTTTCATTACCTTAAACGTTTCGTTTTCTTTATCTACATTACATCGAACAACATCATAAAATATGGTATCGTAATATATAACATTTTCTCCAGAAACTTTTACAAGAGAAAATCTTGGTGCTTGATGTATATTAATAACACCAATATAATCGATGGCTATCAATGCAAATACAAAGAAAATAAAATAACTAAAATTACAAATTAATCTTTTTGGATGGGATAATCGTTTCGTAAATCTGCTAACACCAATAAGAGAAATGATTGCTCCAAAAATAGAATAAATCGATCCCCAACTACTTTCACTAGGAAAGATTGCAACCGCAGTAATGGAAATTAAAACTCCAAAAGTTATCAAAAGCAACCCAATAAAATGATTACGATTTTCGATTTTTTTATTTGTATAATCAATGGTATTGATGATATTTTCTTCTAATTTTTCTCGGTATTCTTTTTCGTTTACTTTTTCTCCACTCATGAAATCGTTTAAAGAAATGTCAAGTTCTTTACATAAAGGTTTAAACAAAGATAGATCTGGCATATTTCTTCCATTTTCCCAGTTTCCGACGGTACGATCCGATACTCCTAAAATTTCTGCTAATTGTTGCTGAGTCATATTTTTCTTTTTTCTACATTCTGCAATAAATTTCCCAATTTTTTCTTGATTCATCGTTTTTTCTCCTTTCACATTATTAGTGTATAATGTAAAAGTTTTTTATTACAGGAAACGTTTCAAGGGTATAAACCATAACGTTTCTTTTTATAATATCAACGTACATTTTTTACATCGAATTTAAGATTTTTTTAATTCTTTTTCTAAATCTCTCAGATATCTTTTTTGTTGGCTTTTCAAATACGACTTTGCCAACAATTTCATAATAAAATTATTTACTTCTATTTCTTCCGTAAAATCAAGTTCAATATTGCCATTTGGTAGTTCTTTAAAAATGCCAATCCATTTTCCTTTTAAATTGTTATTTTCTAAATCAAACGTATACTTTTTCAATTTTTCTTTCGAGGTTATTGTAAAATACGTAGGAAAATTATGTTTCGTATATTCGATAAAATGGTTTTTATCAACAACAACAATTTTCGATAAATCGCTTCGCCAAGCATACTTTGTATTATCGGTCATAAGATTCCATAATTTATTTTTATCACAAGAAAATTGTTTTTTTATATTTGAACGAATCATAAGCACCTCCATAAAGAACACTTTTTTAGGTATCTAAAGATATTTTGTTCCAATCATAAATATCGGATATTAACCATTCTAAGCCTTTTCTTCTCTCCCAAACAACTTCTGGATCAAGAACACCAATATTCGTATTTGGGTTTATTCTTTTTTCGACACAAGCCCAATGGTAACGATAATATAAATCTAACAAATCTAAGATTTCTTCTATATTTCTCATTTTTGTTTTCTTTTTAAATTCTTCAAAATTTTTACAATTTCCAACAAGAGTAATTGCTTTCTTACAATTACATACATCCTTTGGTACTTTTATTTCGTTATCTTCGATTAATCCTAACGCCCATACTAAAGACCAATAACATTCGTATGTCCAAATAACATTGATAACATCTTGTTTCTTATATTTATTATCAAATAGTTTTTTTTCATTTTCTAATAAATCGTTTTCAACTCCAAACGGTTTTAATACGTTTGAAAACATGGATTTTGATTTTTCATAATCCTGTTGTTCTTCAATATCACAAGCAAGTTGAATGGATAATAAACAAGCAATGGCTCTTTTACATATAACATCTAAATCTTTTAATTTAACATTCGAACTAGATTCTATAACTGGCAAATTCTCATAACAAGCAATGTTCATTTTTTTAATATATTCGTTATTTCTCTTTCTTCTTTCTTCTGGTGTTACTAGTTTGTTACTTTTTTTAGCAAACAATCCCATACAATCCCTCCAAGCTATATTTCCATAGCTAAATTATTCACAAATTCCATTTTTATTTTTAAAATATTCATCTATATTTTCTGATGTTTTTGAAATATCTCCAAAATCTACATAATTGTCTTTTATCTCTTTTTGCATTTGTTTTGAACAGTTGGAGCAATTAAAATATCCATCAGAGCCAATATTAATGACATAATCTTTTTCTTCGATCGAACATTGCATCTCAATTTCTTCTACAAAACTTTCTTTTGGTTTACCGAAAATAAATAAAAAAGCAATCGCACCGATGATAAAAACTATATAAGCAATAAATAATATTCCGACTCCTTTTAAAATTTTAATGATCATGCCTGCCAATTTTTCCGTATTGCTAACTTTTTCTACTAAAACATTTTTTATATCGTTATTTAATAATTCATCAATACTTACGTTTAATGCTTTTGACAATAATTTTAATTGTTCAGGGTTTGGAGCTGTTTCGTTTAATTCCCAATTGGAAATTGTTTGTCTTGTAACGTTCACTTTTTCTCCTAATTGTTCTTGTGAAAGACCTTGTTTTTTTCTTAGTTTTAATATATTTTCTCCTAACATCTTTTTTTCTCCTTTCCCTATCCATTATAAATTATTGTTGCTTAGGAAATCTACCAAAAGGTTTTGGAATTTTGTCAAAATGTTTTAACATTTTCATCGATTGTTTCATGTTTTATTCAATTTATTTACAATTACTATTTAATTATTCATAATCTTTAATCTTATCTTTCTATTCGTTCATTAATTCTGAAAAATTATCATATTGTGTATCTTCTTTTTTTCTATAATAAACTTGAATAGTAAATTTCTATCCTTATTTTTTTTACAATTTTTCAAGGAGTTTCCATTCCTTCTATTAAAACATCAAGATAGTTTTTTTATTACGTTCCTATGGTTAACTTAAAAAAATTGTATCATATTGTTTCCCAAAATTCAATTTTTTTTAAAATTGGGAAGTCTCTTTCATAGTATGCCTTCTACAATTTTTTGACACTACCATTTTTACCTATATAAAAAATATTTATAGTTAAATTCTTCCATGCAAATTACGAGTTATCCTTTACGAGATTATCCATGAAAAAAGCAAATCTTCTATCATTGATTTGCTATGTAAATGGAACTTAACAGATGAAATTTTAATCCTTATTCAAAAAATTCATTACGACATTATAATTACATTTTTTTCTTTCTATGATAATTTATCTTTTTTCAATTCTGCCATTTTCTTGAATATAATCCGCTAATGCACTAGGATTTTCATCATAAATACCAAATGTAATATCTTTTTCATCAAGGCAATAAATTTTCGCACTTTTATCATCTGGAAATAGCTGCGTATATTCTATTTTATAAATAGATTCACAGGATCTTTTATTCTCTTGTTCTAATAAGGAAAGAATTTGTTCTTTGTTTTTTTCATTTACTTCTAAAACATAATAGGTTGTTTTTGAAAAATCTTCAAAAAAGGATGTTATTGCTGTGATCGCAACGATCATAAATAAAACAATTACCCCAAGGATTGATAACGTAGTAATTGCGATTAGGTGTCCTTTTGGTTTGGCTTTTTCATATTCTTTATCTTCATCCATAATATTTAAATTTTAAATCAAAGATTTAAAAGATTCCTTTATTATATTTAAGCATTCCATAAATCATAAAAATTAACCCAATCACAATTCCAAAAAGAAGAAGATACCATAAAGATTCTATATCAAAGATTGCTTGTAAAACGGATGTAATGGTAATAGAAATTCCCATAATGATTGTGCCAATGCCCATAATTTTTGCATATTTTTTAGTGTCTTCTTCTTTTACTTTCCAGCGGTTGTACCAATGAATAAACGATATATTTCCTTGATAAGTAAAAATTCCAAGAAAAAATACGCAGATTCCTAAAACACATAAAATGATATATTCCATAAATTTCTCTCTTCCCAATCCTATTATTTTTATAGTTTTCCTTTAAAGATACCCATAGAAATATCGGTCCCTTTGTTCAAATTATACTCCAAAACTCTTTTTGAAAAAGATTCTTTTATTACATCTTTCACACGAATTGTTACAATATCTACAGATTTATCAAGAATTTTCAAATAATATTCTATTGCATCCTGATATCCAAAAGAATACCACGTGATAGATTTTATTTTTGTTTTTTCTTTAAGATCGATTATTTTGCCTAATCTTGTAAACTCTATCACATCATTTTTTCCGTTTATAAAACCAGCTTTATATTGTAAAAATTCATTGGTTATTATTTCTTCCATTTTTTTCAGCTCACTTTTCTATATCCATAATAGAAAATTTTTATTGATTTCTTTTCTATTTTATAGTAAATTCTGCGGATACATAAAATTTTTGGTCTTCTTCCTTTTCAAAATAAACTTCTTTGATAATTCTATAATCGCCTTTAGGTAATTTTCCATATTCATATTCCCAATTTAATTTCATTTCTTCTTGGGAATTTTGTTCTACTCCCCATAGTGGTTCATTAAAATATAATTGAACATTAATTTTGTGCCACTCATTATCTTTTTTTATTTCGATTTCATAAACTTCATCATAACGAAGCGTTTGATTACGATCCTATAAAAAGGAACAATCCTATTTTTTTCATATTCTTTTCTCCGTTTCACAATTTATTTTTCTTTTTCAAATATTAGTTCCATTACGGTTATATCCCCTGTTCCTCTAGTTTCAACTGGTACATATCCTTTATAGGTATAACCTTCTTCATACTTTTTTTCTATGATTTCTCTAATTCCTTCAAAAACATATTTAACCCCTTTGCCAATTCCAAATCCATTTAATTTTGATTCTACTCTAACAAACTCTACTTTTTTCATATACCCTCCTTTACTTGTTCAATATACGATTCTCTAATTATTTTAAAATTATTACCTCCTTTTTTAAAGAAAAGAATAAATTTTTCACTCCTAAAATTGTCCATAATATTTGCTTAAGTTTTTTATTTCTAGAATATCGTTTTTCATATAACTTTATCCTTCCAGACCAATATCTTTTCTTAGTTCTATCATATAATTTTTTAATGATAAAATCAATAAAAAAAAGCAAAGTTCTTTTTTCATTCTTTGCTTTTTAACTTATTTTTTTTCTTTCAATTTTTCTAAAAAAGAAGCACAATCTTCTTGAACTAAAAACGTTTTCTTTTGAATGTCAAGAATAAGAGTACGCTCACGTTCATTTACTCGTATCAACGTTGCATCTTTAAAATCATGAGTCATTTGTTCAAAAGGAAAACGAATAATACCTGGGGTATGAAATCCAACTCCAAGTTCTAGAAAAACCAATCGTTTTTCTTTATAAGTATGAATAAAATTTTCATACGTCTGATTTAATTTATGCCAGTGATCATCTTCAACAAAAAAGGAATCTTTTCTTAAATTTACTTCCATTTTTCCTTTACATACCGGACAAATAGAAACGAGTTCGGTTGGAATTTTACAATCTTTTTCAAAGGCAAGCATATGAGTAATCATTTCTTTGTCATCGTATAATTTTTTATGACAAGCAACAGCACATTGTATTTTTGATAACGATCCTTGTACTTCAAATACTCGACCCGGATCAAATCCTGCTTTTAAAAATTGTCCATCGACATTGGTTGTAATCACAAAATAATTTTTCTTTTGAAGCAAATGAAATAAATCAATATAGACTTTTTTTGCTTCTATATTGTATAAAAAATCTATGTGTTTTGCCCAATAACTCCAGCGTTCCTCTTCCCTTGCAAAAGAGAAAAAAGAAGAAGTATACATATCCGTCATCCCATAGCGCTTTACAAGTTCTGGAAAAATTTTTTTAAACTCTTTTTCTCCATAAGGAATTCCAGCAGCAGCGGAAAGACCAGCTCCTGCTCCAACAATAACCGCATCTGCTTGTTCAATTATTTTTTTTAATTTTAAAACATCGTTCATAAATTTCCTTATCCTCTCTGGTAAACACATTAAAAACAATTTGATCAAACGAATTTGGATGTATTTTTAAATATTTTCTTACCGTATGAATGGCATTATCAATACAAGAATGATTAGGCAAAAAACATCCAAGCAATTGTGAGTTGCCAGCATTTACAATAGCACCAATCTTTAACGTTGTAATATCCCCTTGCCATAAACAAATATTTTTTTCAATCAAAGGAATTTTACTTACCTCCGTAATCTTTTTTTCTTTTAACTCTAACTTTAAAAGTTGATCTTCTAATCTTAGAATTTCTTCTTTTAATTCTTTGGGTGGTCTAAGATTTATAATTCCTCTTAAAAAAGTTCTTTTCTCTTTATAATTTTTTGGAGTTTTCTTGTTTAAAAAACGTGTATCTTCTTTAAGAAAATAATCTAATAATTGATCAACTAAAATTTCTTTTTTTTTCATCTTTATATTTTTCTCCAAATACACGCATGGCATCTAAAACTTCTTTTAATTCCCATCCTTTATCGGTAAGAAAATATTCTACTTTAGGTGGAACAACTGGATATACTTTTCGCTTAACAATTCCATCGTTTTCTAAATCTCTTAAATCTTCAGTCAAAACTTTGGCAGAAATTCCTACAACCGATTTGGTAAATTCATGATAACGTTTTGTTCCCGTTAATAAATCTCTTAAAATAATAATCTTCCATTTGTTTCCAATTAAAGATGCTGTATATTCTACTGGACAATTTGTAAAAACCTTCCCCATTCTTTTTCCTCCCATCTTATCTTTATTATACAAGAAATAAACGTTCTTAGATAGAATAAATCATTTCTTTCTTGGAAAAAACGCATAAGCAGTCATTTCTAAATAATTTTCACCATGATATTTTGGAAATTCCTTTTTTACTTTTTCAATCATTTCTTCTGCATTCGTGCAAGTACTTGCGATATTAAGTACGGTTTCAATATAAGTAATTTTTGTTTGCAAAGCATCGATTCTTTCTGGAATATAATGAGAAGTAAAAATCCATTGATAGTTTTTTTCTATATATCCTTTTAGCACATCAATCATGGCAGTAGCATGTTTACTACCTGCAAGAATCGAATGGCAGTCACTACCAAGCATATGAGTATAAATGGAATTAATTTCTGGTATTTCAATATCATATCCATCGTTTGTTGGTAAAGTTTTCATTTCGATATTCGCAAGAGTGATTTTTCCTTCTTCTATATAATCCGTAATCTTATGAAGTTTGTGGTCAAAAATTTCTCCGAATGTTTTTGTAAAATTATCAATAAGTGCTTTCCCTCCACCATGATGTCCATATTCGTCTGCTTGCTCCGTAGCATATTTTTTCACATCTTTTAAGAAATTTCCTCCTCCCATATGATAAGAAAGAAGGATTCCATCAATCGTTACTCCTAACGAATGGATATAAGTTTCTAATTCGGTATGATTCTCATAAAAAGCAGTCGATTCGATAACAACCATTTGATGGTCTTTTTCAAGTAAAAGGACTTGATCATCCATAAAATCTTGGGTGCTATAATTATGAACTTTTATTTTTCCAAAATCATATACCAAAACATATCCTTTTTCTAAAACTATTTTCTTTTTTTCCATATTTTTTTTCCTCCTAATTTCTTCAAAGATGTGCACATTTCTTTGATACTTCCATTTTATACAAAAAAGAATCTTTTGGGAAGAATGTACTTTTTTGTAAGATGGTTACTTTTTGGTATAAATTAGGAAAATATAAGGGAAAAATAATAAAAAAAAAGTTATCTTTCGATAACTATGTGCGAAAACTATTTTCGTAAATATCCAAAAAAGAAGTTACGAAATGGGCTTGTTTTTGTTCTTCTTTACTGCCTGTCGTTACTTGCCATCCATAGGTTTTATATTGCTGATACGTAAAATTGGTGAAAGGAAGAAGATGAAATTCTTTTTGAATTAAAGAAATTCCTTTGGCATACTCTTTCTTTAATCGTTTAAACGCTTTTTTGGGATTTTTAAATACCGCTATTCCATATTGATTGGCTCCAACATCAAAATCAATATGAAGTTTTCCAAAAGAATTTACATCGACTTCTCCTTGAATATTTCCTTCTCCTTGAATATAAAGTTGCGTATATTTTAAATCTTCATCCATAAGAAATCCATAATGAATAAGAAGAATTCTTCCTAGGAAGAAAAGAAAAAGAATTCCAAAGATAACCACAAAAAAAAGTAATTTTTTATATTTATGATTTTTAAAACTTAAAACCTTTAATATATTTTGAATGTTTTTTTCAGATTGTGATACTACTTCTTCTTTTTTTAAAGATTCTCCAGCAAAAAATTCATTTAAGGTAATGTTTAATTCTTTACAAAGGGGTTCATAAAGAGAAACATCTGGAAGTCCTTTTCCACACTCCCATTTGGATACGGCTTTCGCAGTAATTCCTAATTTTTTGGCAAGTTGTTCTTGTGTCATATTTTTCTTTTTTCTACTTTTCGCAATAAATTTTCCAATTTTTTCTTGATTCATACATTTCCTCCTAGAAAAAAGATATCATGTTTTTTTCTATAAGAACACCCACTACTCGTAGAGTTTTTATAATAAAATAAGGAGAACGAAAATTCCAAGGACAATTCGATACCATCCAAAGATTTTGAAATCGTGTTTTCGAATATATCCCATAAGAAATTTAATCACAAAGATGGAAACAAAAAAAGCAACAAACGTTCCAATTCCTAAAGTCATTAACTCCGAACCAGTAAAAGCAAATCCAAATTTTAATATTTTAATTGCACTTAACCCAAACATAACGGGTACTGCAAGAAAAAAGGTAAATTCGGCTGCAGCTACTCTGGATACTCCAAGAAGCAATGCTCCAATAATCGTAGATCCAGATCTAGAAGTTCCGGGAATGATCGAAAGGACTTGAAATAAACCGATGAAAAAAGCCGTGGAATAACGAATATCTTCGATTTTATTAATTTTTGCCGTACGTTTTCGATTCCAGTTTTCAATGACAATAAAGATAATACCATAGATAATTAACGCTAGGGCGATTACCAATGGGGTATGAAAATGTGCTTCCATATAATCATCAAAAAGAAGGGTTACAATGGCTCCTGGAATGCAAGCAACAATGACTTTTAACCAAAGAGACACCGTATCTTTTTTTATGACTGGTTTAGTTTTATCTTCAAATTGGAAAGGAAGCATTTTTTTCCAAAATAGAAGGACAACGGCTAAAATGGCTCCCAATTGGATCACAACAAAAAACATTTCTTTGAATTCACTAGATCCGCTCAAGGTTAAAAATTCGTCTACCAATAGCATATGACCAGTACTACTAATCGGAAGCCATTCGGTAATTCCTTCGACGATTCCAAGAAAAATAACTTTTAATATTTCTATAAGTTGCATGATTTCACCTCTTCTTTTTTGTTTGCTTTTTGTAATATGGAAAAACTCCAATGGTTCACTTCTTGCAAATCTTTTTCATCTGGATGGGTTTGTGCTTTTTCAAAATTTTCAAGGCTTACACTCAACGTTTTATCTTCCGGATGCTGAGTCAGAAGAGAAAGATATCTCTCTTTTACTTGAAGTGGCATTTTTCCTTGACAATAAAAATATCCAAGGATTTGATTGGAAGAATTGATTTGTTTTTTGACTCTTTCAAATAACGTTTGATAATATTCTTTACTTCCTCCATATCCAGCCGTTGCAAAATAGGCAACTTGTTTCTGTTTTATTTTTGGAAGAAAGGAAAGCATTTCCTTTGATGCATTTCCTTTATCCGTGAAAGACCCAAGAAAATAAAGATCTGCTTGGGGAACTATTTCTGTTGGTTTCCCAAAAAAGACAAGATCCTCCTTAGGAATTTGCTTTTTTATTTCTTGGGCGATTTTCTCTGTATTTCCTGTTTTACTAGAATATATGATTGCGACTTTCATTTTATCCCCTTTCTAATTTTTAACTATATTTTTCTTTACCAAGCCTTCTTCTGTTAATAAATAAAGACAATCAATCACTTCGTCAATATATTTTCGATCATGGGAAATGCTAAGAATTGTCCCATTAAATTCTTTTAAAGCTTGACGAATGACTGGATTTGATAAAGGACTTACGTTTCTCGTTGGTTCATCAAGAAGTAAAACATCACAGCGTTCAAGAACAAATTTTGTCAAAATTAGTTTTGCTTTACTTCCATTACTTAAATCTTTAATTTTTCCGTTCATTTCGTCTCTTGTAAATTTCATATTTCCTAAATAGGCTCTTGCTTTGGTAAGATCTTCTTTAATGGAACTTGGAACAAGAAAATGCAAAACAGGTTCCTCTTCGTTAAAGAGATCTTCATAATTTTGGGGCATATACCCAACATGAAGGTCTTTTCTTTCTTTTAATGTTTCTCTAATTTCTTTCATTAATGTAGTCTTTCCAATTCCATTTGGGCCGATAATACACAAATGGACATTTCCAAAGACTTCAAGTTCTATATTGGTTGCTAAAACGTTATCTTGAGCTTTAAGTTCTGGTATTTTTAAATCTAAAATTTTTTTATTTTTTGGAATTTCTACGGTTTCAAAAGCAAACGAAATCCCCTCTTCTTCGTCTGGTACTTTAGTACCATCAAAATTTTCTAATTTTTTTTCTTGCGATTTTAATGCGTGCATTTTCTTTTTTAGTAATCGAGCTCCATGTGGATCTTTTCTTGATATGGTGTTTTGTTGGTATTCTACTTTTTGCATCACTTGGTTTAATTTTTCTTGTTTTTTTTGAAATTCTCTTTTTTCAAATTTTGCTACCTGGGTCTGTTTTTCTAAAGCTCTTTGTCTTTGGTTTACGTAAGTATCATAATCTATTTTTAATAACGTATAATGACTTTCGGTTTTCTTTTTTCTTTGTTCTAAATGGAGAATTTTATTGGCTGTACGAGATAGTAACGTTTCATCATGGGAAACGTATAAAATGGGAATGTTTGTGTTTTGGATAAACGTTTCTAACCATTCTAAAGTTTCGATATCTAAATCATTGGTTGGTTCGTCTAAAAATAAAAGATCATTTTCTTCTAATAATAGTTTTAACAACCTTATTTTAACTTTTTCTCCACCGGATAAGTTTTTTATTTTTTCGGTTAATCGATCTTCTTTGAACTTAAGAAGATCCATTTTTTTATAAAAGGCATTTCCTCTATAAAAATCGTCTTCGAATACATATTCATATCCAGTTTTTTCTAAAATTTCTTCTTCGATGGTTTGTTTTAAATAACCGATTCGGTTTCCTTTCGTCTGAATGGTTCCTGTCATTTTCGCATAAGGGCAAATTCCAAGAAGGGCCATCAATAATGTGGATTTGCCATTTCCTTCTTCGCCAATAATCGCAAGTTTATCTCCTTTATTTAAAGTAAAGTTCAAATTTTTTATCATACATCGATCTTGTATGAAAATACTGATATTTTTTCCTTCAAACATGTTATGCCTTCCTTTCTGGCATAGTTAGAAGTTATGCCAAACTTATGACGTAACGCTTCTCATGTTCTCACCTCCGATAGAAAACCACTTTCTAAGAAAGTGATTTTTTATTCTTCTATTTTATATACATAATGGTCTTTTCTTGGTTTTGCTACCACCTTTTCTTCCGCAGGATATCCAAGAATGCAATTGCCAATTCCTTCGTATTGATCCGAAATTCCAAGGGATGCTAAAAGGTGTTTCCCTTCTTCGGTTTCAAATTCTTCTTTGGCTCTGTGAATCCAACAACTACCAAGACCAAGGGAAGTTGCTGCCAGCATCATATTTCCCATAACTAAACTTCCATCATAAAGATATGTTGGACAGTTTTTATCTGCAAGGACAACCAAAACGACGGGTGCTCCATAAAAAGGATCGGTATCGACTCCCATAATTTTAGCATTCATTTGTGCTAGTTTATCACGAATTTCTTTTTTGGTAATCACAAGAATAATTGGGGACTGCTGATTTCTTCCAGAAGGAGCGTACATTCCTGCGGTTACGATTTGTTCAATTAGCTTCTCATCTACTTTTTGATTGGTATATTTTTTGATACTACGTCTTTCTAAAATGGTTTTGATGGTTTCGTTCATATCATCCCTCCTAGGATAACCTTAATACAAATCGAGTTTTTTTTCAACCTTTTTTGTTCATTTTTATTTAAAATATTTAATTCGAAAGGTTGTTTGTTTTCCTTTTTTAGAATCTACGGTAATCGATCCATTATTTTTTTCGATCATGGTTTTGGCTAAGGCAAGTCCGATTCCCACACTATCTTTAGAAGCGTTTTGACCTTTATAAAAGCGTTCAAAAATATGAGGGAGATCTTTTTCAGAAATTCCTTCGCCATGGTCGGTGATTTCTATCGATTTATATATTTTATTGGAACTTGTTTTTATTAGAATGGTCGAGTTTTCTTTGGAATGTTCGATACAATTTTTTAAAAGATTGGTGATTGCTTCTACTTGCCATTTTTCATCGCAAAGAATTTTATCTTCGTTATGGTTTTCTACTTTAATGTTTATGTTTTTTAATTCGGCTATCATTTCGACGTTGTTGATTGCTTTTGAAATAAGATTGTTAATCGGTACTTCATGTTCTTCAAATTTTACAACATTGACATCAAATTTTGATAGTTTTAAAAGATCTTCAACTAAGGAACTAATATTCATAATTTCTCTTTTTATTTTTTGAATAAATTGTTCTTTTGTTTTTTTGTCCATGTCTGGATTATCTAAAATGTTATCTAACATGATATTAATGGATGTCAGTGGTGTTTTTAGTTGATGGGAAATATCGGACAAGGAATCTTTTAATTTATGTTTATCTTTTTTGGAATTTTCTGCATCTTCTTTTAGCATAATGGTTATTTTATAAAGTTCGTTTTTTAAAATGGAAAGTTCATCTTCACTATTTTCATCGATGTTAATCGAATAATTTTTTTTATAAATTTCTTCAATATATTTTACAATTTTTTTTATTTCTTTGTCTTGTTTTTTTTCATGGTTTACATATAAGAAAAGAAGAGTGAATAGAAAACAAGCGAAAATGATATTATAAATTATGAGAAATCCATGGAATCGTTTGTCATTTTCGATAATGAGAGAATCTTCTTGAAGATCGATTCCATATTTATGAAAAATGTCTTCGGATACATTTTCTTCTCGATTTAAAATAGAAATTAGTTCGTTTCGATCGATAGTTGGATATTCTTTTTCGATTAAAGTAAGAAAGGATGCGATTTTATTGTTATAGTTTTGGGTATAAACGTGATATTGATAAAAGAAAAATAGATTCCCAATCAGGAAAAAAATGATAATTGGTAGAATTGATATGAATAAAAATTTTTTAAAATGAACTTTATTTTCTAGTGTCATCGATTCGATACCCGATTCCTTTTATGGTAATAATGATATCAACACCAATTTTTTCTCTAATTCTTTTCATATAAACGGTAACGGTATTATCATTTACATCATTTCTTGTCCATTCCCAAATTTTTTCAATGATATACTCTCGGCTTACGACTTTTCCTAAGTTCGTAAACAGTAAATGTAATAGTTTTAGTTCCAGTCTTGTTAAAGGAATGATATTTCCGTCTTTGCTTACTTCCATTTTATCAAAATCAAAACAAAGTCCTTGGATGGTTATGATTTTTTCTTGTTTTCTCTGTGTTTTTTTTATACGAGCAAGCAATTCTCTTACCTTAAATGGTTTGGTCATATAATCTTCTGCACCGAGTTCTAATCCTTTTACGACATCGTCTTCACTATCTCTTGCGGTTAAAAAGATGCTTGGAATATTCTTTCCTTTCATATATTTTTGATACAAATCAAAACCATTTCCGTCTGGTAAAGAAACATCGATGATTGCAATTTCTACTGGTTTCTTTTCGTTTAAAAAATTTATTGTATCGGCTACCTTCGTACAGACAAAAACGTTATAATGTTCTTGTTCTAAAGAATATTTTAATCCCTCTACAATACTTTCGTTATCTTCAATTAATAAAACATTCATGAGATACTCCTTTCTGTTTATTTCTATTATAACAAAAAAAGGGAATAATTTCCCCTTTTAAATGTTATCTTTTCTAATCGTTTCTATGATATTTTGTTTATTAATTTTATTCATGGAATAGCGCATAATAATATATACTAAAAGGAACACTGCAATGATAGAAATAATGGTTGCGGAAAGTGGGAAATGATAACCATAATCCATTTTGCTTGCGGTTGCACGATATACGAAATAAGAACCGATAAAGCCGAGTGCTACCCCATAAAGTAATGCTTTTACACTATAGAATATGGTTTCTAAGTTAACCATTCGTTGAAATTCTTTTTTTGTCATACCAACACTTTTAAGCATCGCAAATTCTTTTTGTCTAAGTTCTAAATTAGAGGTAATGGTGTTGAAAATATTCGTTACTCCAATTAAAGTGATCACGGTAATAAATCCATATAAGAAGATGGCTGTTAACAAATAAAGCGATCGTTCTGCTTTCGCATTATCTTCAATGTTCATTGCACTTAATTCTGGTATATTTTCTTGAATATCTAACGTAACTTGTGTTGGATTGTCTGCCTGAATGGTTAAAATATAAGGGGTAAATCCTAAATTTTGATATTCTTTTTCAGATACGATAAGATATCCTCCATAACTCCAAAAGGTTTCTAGTCCACTTGGTCTTTGATCGGTTACTTCAGCAACTTCGACTTCTAATGGACTACCATGATAAGTCCCTTTTATGATGTCATTTCTTTTATAATGATAAATATCTCTTTCAAAACGAACACCATCTTTGTTTATATATTCATAATTATTTACAAGGACGCCTTTGTCTTTTACTTTTTGATAATTTAAACCAAGGGTTTCTACATATTCTTTAAAGGATGTTTCATCCATACCGATAACATTCATTTGAAGTTTCTTTTCACAGTCCATATGATATATGTCTTTTCGTTCATCATAACATCCTTGTTCCGTTAATCCTTCTTCCATAATATCTCTTCCAAAATCTGTTAAGTTCGATAAATCATCAATTTCTAAATACCCTTCAGATGTCCATTTGGATTGATAAAGCATTGTATAATCATCGGTATCTTTGATTTTTATATCGTCGTTTATTTTTGTTGCATCCACAAAATATGATATGATTGGCACAATAAAAAGAATATATAAAACTACAATACAAAATATAATAAAAGGATGGTATATATTGGAA
>CALVWH010000152.1 GCA_944364705.1 uncultured Bacilli bacterium
GTTAAAATACTTTTAATAAAATACATTAAATGTATCAATCTAAGGAATAGAAAAGTATTGACAATGGTTAACTAAAACGTTAAAATAATATTATGGAAAAAGGAAAAGGTGGGTGATATAATGATGAAGATATATAATAAAGATGTTGAAACAAATGCTTTTGAAGAAATAAAAGAATTTAAAAAAGGAAGTTGGATAAGTTTAACAAACCCATCGGAAGTTGAAATTAGAAAAGTGTGTGAAAGTATAAATATACAAGAAGACTTTATAAGAGATGCACTAGACTTTGAAGAAAAAGCCAGAATAGATGAAGAAGAAGACGATAATACAATTTTATTTGTAGTAGATGTACCAATTATAGAAAAAAACGAAGAAAATCAAATTTATACAACAATGCCACTAGGCATGATAGTTGTAAGGGATGACTTTTTTATAACTGTTTCCCTAAGAAAAAATAAAATAATAGAAGATTTTGAAAAAAGGAAAATAAAAAATTTCCAAACATATAAGAAATCAAGATTTATTTTTCAAATACTATACCTAAATTCTTCATATTATCTTACACATCTAAAACAAATAAATAAAGAAACAGAAATAGCAGAATATATATTAAAAAATTCCATGAAAAATAAAGAATTGTTAAAATTATTAAACTTAGAAAAAAGTTTAGTATATTTTAGAACATCATTAAAATCGAATGAATTGGTAATGGAAAAAACAATGAAGGGAAAAATAATTAAACTTTATGAAGATGATGAAGATATATTAGAAGATGCAATTATTGAAAACAGACAAGCAATAGAAATGGCAAAAATATATAGTGATATCTTGAATGGAACGATGGATGCATATGCATCAATAATCTCAAATAATTTAAATGGAGTAATGAAAACATTAACATCAATAACAATTGTATTAGCTGTTCCAACAATGATATCAAGCTTTTGGGGAATGAATGTACCAGTGCCTTTTCAATATAATAAATTCGGATTTCTAATAATGATAACACTTGCAATAGTTATTACATTAATAGTAACGTGGTGGTTAAAGAAAAGAGATATGTTTAATTAAAAAATAAAGAGAATGTAAATAAGAAAAACTATTTACATTCTTTTTTATTCTAAATAAATACTAATTTAAACTCAATATATTATTAATTCTATTAAGCTGAGATTTCAAAGTATTATAAGTTGATGAACCAATAGAAGTATCTATACCTTTTTCATAATTAGAAATTGTTTTTTCAATATCCAAAACTTTAAATTTATGAGTAGAAACAGATGAATTTTTATACATATAAATCGGAGTATAAGAAACATTATCTATTGATATATGATCATCTTCATGCTTAGTGATTGTCAATTTTAGAATTACAGAACTTCTAGTATCAACATCTGATTGATCTCCAGTAAAATTACCTAGTGCATAAATTATAAAACCATCTTTTGTTGAACCATCTTCTAGAGTTACTGTCCTTTTTTCCATTGGTTGTAAAGTATGAGGATGATTTCCTAAAACTATATCAACACCATTTTGAAAAAGAAAATCTGCCAAAGTTTTTTGTTCACTACTTGGAATTTCACTATATTCAATTCCCCAATGCATGCAACAAACAATTAAATCAGCATTTTCTGATTTAGCTTTCTCAACTTGAGATTTAATAAAATCCTTATCAATCAAATTTACACAATAAGGTTTATCAGAAGGAATTGATATTCCATTTGTACCATAAGTATATGAAAGTATAGCGATTTTTACACCCTTTACGTATTGATACAAAATAGTATCTTGATCTTCCTGAGATTTATTAGTACCAACATGATATATTAAATTTTTATCCAAAACATCAATAGTTCTACTTAAACCTGAAAAACCTTTGTCTAAAGCATGATTACCAGCAGTAGATAAAACATCAACTCCAATAGATCTTAGACTAGTAACTAAACTATCAGGAGAATTGAAAGTAGGATAATTACTATAACCAACATCTTCACCTGCAAAAGTTGTTTCTAAACTTCCTATTGTAAGATTTGGTATTTTTGTATAGTCGATTATATCTGAAAAAACATAAGAAAAATCATACTGACCAGTAGATTTATCATAAGCATCCAAATATTGAGTATTATGACACATAACATCACCAAGAGCAGCTATAGTAAATGTGGTAGAATCATTAACTTTTTGATCTTCTTCAGAAACAGTATTAGAATCTATCTCATTAGAAATAATAGATTGAGTAGAATTTGAGTCATTTTCAATATCTGAATTAGAAATTTCATAATTAAAAGCTGTGGTTGAATGATTAACATTATACAATTTAATACTTACAAAAGAAATCAAAAAAATTAAAAACAATATAATCATAAAAAGAATAAATTTTCTTGTATCTACTTTTGATATTAAACTTTTGAAATTATTAGAATTTCTTTTCCTATTTCTAAAATTTCTTCTCATAATATCATCCCCAAAATCAAAATATTAATAATAAATTATCACAAAAAAATAAAAAATTCAATAAAATGTATAATTTTAAAATAAAAAGAGAAAAATAAGAAAAAAATAAGAAAAATAAATTGAGTTAATTCAATTTAAAAGGAGGTAAATAATGAAAGTTATAGATAAAATAGCTCTTG
>CALVWH010000153.1 GCA_944364705.1 uncultured Bacilli bacterium
AATCTTCCTTTCTTGTGATTTTAGATCATATCGAAGATCCTCATAATTTTGGTGCGATTATAAGAACTTGTGAAGCTGCTCATGTGGATGGAATGATTATTCCCAAAGATCGTAGCGTTACTGTTACTCCAACCGTATCCAAAGTAAGTGCAGGTGCGATTAATCACATGAAAATCAGTAAAGTTACGAATCTTGTGGATACCGTAGAAGAATTAAAAAAACAAGGCTTTTGGATTGTTGGAACAACCATGAATGGAAGTGATTATGATAAAATTGACTATCGTGGGAAGATCGCCATTATTATTGGAAATGAAGGAAAAGGAATGTCTCCATTATTACAAAAACATTGTGACTTTTTGGTGACAATTCCAATGAAAGGAACCATCAATAGTCTAAATGCTTCCGTAGCTTCTGGAATTATCGTATTTGAAGCTGTAAAACAAAGAAGGTGAAAAGATGGATTATAAGGATTATAATGATAACGAACTTTTAATGTATATTCGAGAAAATAGTGAAGAAGCAAATGAAATTATGTTTCAAAAATATCAACCTTTAATTGTAACTTATGCCAAAAAATTATATCCTTATGCAAAGAAAAATGGACTAGAATTTAATGATCTTACACAAGAAGGTATGCTTGGTTTAAATTTAGCACTACAATCTTACCAAGAAGGAAAAGACAGTATTTTTTATACATTTGCCAAAAAATGTATTGAAAGAAAAATGATTACAGCTTTAGTATCTGCACAAAGACAAAAACATAAAATTTTAAACGAATCTTTATCTTTAGACTATCAAGGAGAAGAAGAAAACTCTGTATCTTTAAATTATTTCTTATCCGATGAAAAAGCAAATCCTTTAAACCAATTATTATCTAGTGAAAAGGAACAAGAATTGATTCGAAAAATCAAAGAAATTTTAACCGATAATGAAGAACGCGTTTTTGAATTAAAACTTGCTGGTTTTCAGTACAAAGAAATCGCAAGTATTTTAGATAAAACACCAAAAGCAATCGATAATGCTTTACAAAGAATTCGAATTAAAATCCAAGAAAAAATCCAAGGTTAATTTAGTTCTTGGATTTTTGTTTCTAATTGATTATAAGTTTTTGTAATTTTATTGTCTTCGGCTTTTTCTAACGTGTACCATCCTTTTTTAAACGCTAATTCATATAACGTTCTTTGCATGATACGAACATTTTCATAAAGAGGGAAAATCGTTTGATAAAGAGGTTCATTACTCATTTCATTTAGCATAAGATTCATATTGGTTGTCATATTTTTTGCACAACTTAAAATTTCATTTAAATAATTTTCATCGGTCATTTCTGCTGTTTTTGGCATTTCTGTTTTCGGATTACTGATTGTTTGGTTCATGAAATTCTCCTTTCAAAATATTTAATACCGTCAAACAAATATTTTTTTGAATTCCCTCAAATTGTAAGATAGCATCTTGAATTTCTTGATCCTTCACTTCTTTTGAAAAATGTTTTGCAACTTTCGCACTCGTAAAAGACCAAGAAAATAAATCTTCTAAATAACTTAAATCTTTCGTTGAAATCATTTTTGGTACCGTTTCCATTATGTTCTCCTTTCTATTTTATCATGAGAAATAAGAAAAAAATTTATACAAAAAAAAGAAAAAAATGTTATAATACTATAGAAAGAGGGGTTCCTATGCAGGATTATAAATTTATTATTATTCCAATTATTTCTTTGGTTTTATGCCAAATTTTAAAATTTATCATTGAATCCATTCAAAAAAGAAAACTTATTTGGGGAAGATTATTTAATGGAGCAGGAGGAATGCCGAGTACTCATACAAGCTTTTGTTTTGCGTTAACCTTTACCTTAGGATATCAACTAGGATTTTCTTCTCCTTTTTTTGCCATAGCGCTAGTTTTTTCGATGATCGTTTCTTACGATGCTATGGGTGTTCGAATGGAAAGTGGAAAACAAGCAGAAGCCATCAACGACATTGTAGATAGCGTTTTTAAAAATAAAAAGAAACTAACGATTGCTCATTTAAAAGAAGAACTGGGACATGAACCAATCGAAGTCTTTGTTGGTGTCATTTTTGCTTTTGTTATTAGTACCCTTTGTAACTTTTATCTTTTTTAGGAATTCTTGCATTTTGTTTGGGTTTATGCTATGATCTTTTAGAAAGAAGGGAGCTTTATGTTATTACCAAATTTAAACGAAGCCAAAAAAAGAACAAAATCAAAAGTAGAAATTATTGAAAATGGTTATCAAGTTCCAGAACATTTAAAACACATTGGAAAAGGAAAAACTTATCATATAAAAACCTATGGTTGCCAAATGAACGAACACGATAGTGAAAATATTAAAGCAATGTTAGAAGATTTAGATTTTTCCTTAGAAGAAGAGATGGAAAAAGCCGATCTTGTTATTTTGAATACTTGTGCAATTTGTGAAAATGCTCATAATAAAGTTTTTGGTATGCTTGGACGATTAAAACATTTAAAAGAAGAAAGACCATCGTTATTGATTGGCCTTTGCGGATGTATGATGCAAGAAGAAAGCGTAGCTGAAGAAATCAAGAAAAAAAATAAATATGTTGATTTTGTTTTTGGTACGCATAATCTTCATCAGCTTCCACAAATTTTAGATCGACGTCTTCGCGAAAAAGAACTTCAAATGGAAGTTTGGAGTAAAGAAGGAGATATTTACGAAAATATACCAGTTAAAAGAGACAGTAAATATAAAGATTGGGTTAATATTATGTATGGTTGTGATAAATTTTGTACGTATTGTATCGTTCCTTATACAAGAGGAAAACAAAGAAGTAGATTACCAGAACATATTTTAAAAGAAGTCGAAGAATTAAAAAAAGATGGATATCAAGAAGTTACTTTGCTTGGTCAAAATGTCAATGCGTATGGAAAAGATTTAAATCAAAATTATGGAATGGAACATTTATTGGAAGATGTAGCAAAAACTGGAATTTCAAGAGTTCGTTTTGTTACCTCACATCCTTGGGATTTTACGGATCAAATGATTGATGTGATTGCAAAATATCCAAATATTATGCCTTATATTCATTTACCTTTACAATCTGGATCGAATCGCATTTTAAAATTAATGGGTAGAAGATATACAAAAGAAGAATATTTAGCGTTATATCATAAATTGAAAGAAAAAGTTCCAAATTGTTCAATTACCACCGATATTATTGTCGGTTTTCCAGGAGAAACCGAAGAAGATTTTAAAGAAACTTTAGATGTCGTCGATCAGTGTGCTTATGATGGCGCTTATACTTTTATTTTTTCACCAAGAGTTGGTACTCCAGCTGCTAAGATGAAGGATGATATTTCTTTAGAAGAAAAAGAAGAAAGATTGCAAAGATTGAATCAAAAAATTAATGAATATTCTAATCAAGCAAATCAAAAATATTTACATAAAGTTGTTCCTGTTTTACTGGAAGGAGTCAGTGAAAAAAAAGAAGATATGCTTTTCGGTTATACAGATACGATGAAACTTGTCAATGTAAAAGCAGATAAAAAATATATAGGATCAATTATTCCAGTAAAAATTGCAGATATAAAAACATGGAGTATGGATGGTGAATATGAAAATTCCAATTAAGGAATTTTTTTAATTCTTTTGAAAAAAATGAAATATATGATAAAATAAATACGTAGTAGGTGAGTCGTTATGCAGTTTAAGCAGTGGAAACAAAAAGCAAAAAAAGTCATATCTTATCATTATTTTCGAACGGTTTTTGTTTGTTTTCTTTGTATGGTTATCTTGGGTGGAGGATATCATTATATTACGATTCATATGGAAGAGACAGTTCCTACCATTGAAGCGGTTTCCTCCACACCATTAGAATTTGTCGATCAAGCTTTAAACCCCAAACCAGAAGAAGAACCCACACATATATCAAGAGGATTTCTTGCTGTTTTAAATAATAAGATTAGAGCGACGGATTCGGTTATTTTAGGAATTCTGCAAACTATCGATCATTTTCTTTTCCGAGGAGGTATTCCTTCTATTTTTTTACTATGTGTTGGAATTCTTCTTTATATTTTGTATCACATTTTTATTCGTAATCCTTTCATGGTCGGACAAAATCGATATTTTCTAGAAAAAACGAAATATAAAGATACTCCATCAGATCGAATCTTTTTTCCATATCGATCAAAAAAAACAAGCAATATTATAAAAACGATGCTCCTTAGAAATCTTTATCAATTTGCTTGGGATTTTACGATTGTCGGAATTGTAACGAAACGATATTCTTATCGATTGGTTCCTTATATTTTAGCGGAAAATCCTTCGATCGCACCAAAAGATGCGATTAAATTATCTGAGGAACTGATGTATGGAAAAAGGTGGAAAGCGTTTCTTTTGGATCTTTCTTTATTGGGATGGTCTTTCCTTGGAATTTTAACGTTTTCTCTTTCTGATATCTTTTTCTTTTCTCCTTATAAAAATGCTGTTTATGCAGAATTTTATAAAACGATGCGAATGCAAGGGAAGGAAGGAAAAATTAAAAATGCAGAGTTATTAAAAGATAATGTTTTAGAAGGAGAACTTGTGGATGATTCTTATCCATTGTCAAAATATTTTCTTCCATTTCGAAATCATAGTAAATGGTTAAAAATTAATTATAAAAGAAATTATAGCATTTCTTCTTTAATTTTAATTTTCTTTACGGTTGCAATGTTTGGATGGTTATGGGAAGTTCTTTTACATTTATTTACTTCTGGTACTTTTGTAAATAAAGGAACAAGGTTTGGTCCTTGGCTTCCCATTTATGGATATGGTGCGGTTTTAACTTTACTTTTATTAAAACCAGCTCGAAACAAAATGTGGTTAACTTTTATTTTATCGATGCTTGTTTGTGGAACCATTGAATATGCTACTGC
>CALVWH010000154.1 GCA_944364705.1 uncultured Bacilli bacterium
GAAGCTTCTCCCATATGATCAAAATCTCCATGAGTTAAAATCAAAGCATCTAATCGGCGAATTCCTCTAGCTTTCAAAGACAACACAACATTTTTTCCAATCGTATTAGAAGAAGAAAACGTTCCTCCCGTATCAATTAAAACAACACCTTTTTCTTTAAAATCTAATAAAATACTATCCCCTTGTCCAACATCCAACATCAAAACGGCTGGACTTCGAAAAAAAGGAAGAAGATACAAAAAAAGAAAATAGAAAAAAAGGAAAACATATTTTTTCTTTGAAAAACAAAAGAAAAATAAAAGATAATAGAAAAGAAAGAAAAACCAAGAAAGATGTGGAAAAATAAGAGAAATATTTGGAAGATGAAGAGTAATGGTTTCTATAAGCGTTATTAAACAAAAGTAAAAAGAATCTAGAAAAGGAAAGAAAAAAACAAGAAAAGAAAATGGAAATAAAAGATACGTAATGATAGGAACAAAAAATAAATTATAAACAATCGTTAAAACAGAAACTTCAAAAGAAGTTTGAATAACTAAAGGAATACTTGCGAAAAAAGCAATCAAAGAAGTCATCATTGTTTTTCCAAAATAAGATTTACAAGCATTTATTTTTGAAGAAAAAACAAGTAAGAAAAAAGAAATAAGAAAACTAAATTGAAAGCCTAAATGATAAAGATAAAAAGGATTATATAAAAGAAAAAAGCTAAGCAAAAGGAAAAACCACGAAATCGTACTTCCTGGTAAACAGAATCTTTTTTTAACTCGAAGCATTAAGAAAAAAACAATACTTCGCATCGCAGATGGTGTAAATTGAACTAAAAAAGCATAAAACAAAAAAAACACACTTAGTATAAGAGTAGAATATTTTCTTTTTTTTAAAATTGTAGAAAGAAAAAAGGCCGCAAAAAAAGTAATATGCATACCAGAAACAGAAAACAAATGAGAAAGGCCTTGTTTTTGATAAACATCTCTTACTTTTTTAGAAATTTCTTTCATATCTCCAAGCAAAAAAGTTTCCACATAAGCCCTTGATTTTAAGGATTCTATTCTTTCTAAAATTTTATTTTTTATATGATAAAAAAAAGACGTATACTTTTGAACTCTTTCAATTTTATCTGCCGAAAATTCATAAACAATATGTTTACTAAGCAAATACTTTTGATAATCAAATAAATAAAAATTCGTATTTCTTTTTGGATATTGATAAGTTCCGGTTGCTTCAATTTGATCTCCAAGTTCTATTTTCGGAAATTCTTTTTTTTTATAATAAATAAGAGAGGTATTATTTCCTTCTAACACCATATGATCACCACTTATTTGTAAAGACTCTACCGTTAGGGTAATTTTATTTGTTTCTGGTAACTTTGGACTTTGATAAAAAAAGATCCGAAAAAAAGAAAGAACAAAAACAAAAAGAAGATATCCACTAAACCATAATGGAATCTTTGATTTTTTCAAAGGTTGATGATCCAATCCCATTTACTTTTTGAATATCTTCAATAGATTGAAACTTTTGTGTTTCTCTATATTCTAAAATTGCTTCCGCTTTTGTTTCTCCAATTCCTGGAATGGTAAGTAATTCTTCTAAAGTTGCTGTATTAATATTAATTTTTCCTTCTTCATAGGAAATGGAAGATTCTTCTCCTTGGTAAGGAACAAAAATGACCATTTCATCGGTTACCTTTTGACTTAAATTTAAAGAGTCCGTATCTGCATTTTCTAAAAGTCCACCATTTTGTTCAATCACATTTTGGACACGGTCTCCCTCTTCTACTTCATAAATGCCTGGACGTACCACTGCACCTTTTAAATCAACCATAACAATTTCTTTTGGTTTTTCCTCTTCTATGGTTATTGGCTCTTCTTCTAATACTTCTTCTTTCGAAGAAATAAAAAAGAAATATAAAATCAAACAAATAAAACAAAATGCCATACAAATAAGGTATCCTAAATTTTCATATATTTTTTCTTTCATAACATCGCCTCAATAAAAACATACAAAAAAAAAGAAAAAAATCCTTGAAAAAATCAATTTTTTTCTTTTCTTTTTCTTTCAATATGAATTCTTTGGACAATACTAATCGAACAAATTAAAGAAATTGTAAACGATCCTCCATAGCTTAAAAATGGTAATGGAACACCAGTTAAAGGTAAAACGCCAAACAGACCTCCTAAGTTAAAGAATATGTGTAAAAACATATACGTGGCAACCCCTAAGGCAATGTACCTGCCACGTAAGGTTGTGGATAAAGCCGCTATTTTTAAAATACGATATAATAAAATCATAAAAACAAGAATTAAAAATAGGCTAAAGAAAAGTCCATATTCTTCTACAATGATAGAAAAAACAGAATCGGTATGTGGTTCTGGAATATAGGAATATTTTTGTTTACTTTTTCCAATTCCAAGTCCAAAAAGTCCACCATCATTAATCGCGATAAAACCATTACATATTTGATATCCACCATCTTCATATTTACTACAAGGATTAAAAAAGTCAAATCTTGAACGTTGTTCTTCGGATAATATATGATGATCAGTAACTTTAAGTCCTACTAAAACGATAAGAACGGCACAAGAAGCAAATAAAATAATTTTTGCTTTTTCTTTTCTTAAAATTGGGCTTGCTAAAAAGAGCATCGCAAAGATTCCAAACAAAATCATTCCGGTTCCTAAATCTTTTTGTAAAATAACAACGGCTGGTAAAAATAAACCAACGGCCAATAGTAACAAAATGTAAGGCCAATGATTGATTCCTTTGGTTCGGAGTTTGACATAGAATCGTTCCATAAGTAAAGATAAAAAAACAATTAAGATGGGTTTCGCAAATTCACTTGGCTGAAATCGAATTCCACCGAATTCAATCCAGTTAATGGATCCCCTATGACTACTTCCTTGGATCAATAACAATACTAAAATAACCCCAATAATCAAATACAAAAGCCAAACAAATTTTTTATATTGTTTCGTATCAACAAATAATATAAAAAGGGAAATGACACTAGCAACCAAAATCATTTGACTTTGTTTATAAAAATAATAATACATAGGAACATCTTGGCTTACGGCTTGTCTTGATGATGCAGTTACAATATTTAAAAGCCCATATCCGATCATAAAGATCGTAAAAAAAAGAAGAGGCTTATCCATATCTTTAAAAATTGCTAATAATTTTTTCAATGTTTTCGCCTCCTATTTTCCAATAATATCATAACATATATTTATTTAAAAAGAAATTTTTCTAGTTATTTTCCATGAAAAAATGGGTATTTATGTAAACAAAAATGTCAAAAAAGAATACGATATACTAGCAATAGTAAGGAGGTATATTATGTATTACTATGGTGGTTATCAAGGATATGGTAACTCTTGTGGATGTGGATGTGGTTATGGAAACGGATATGGATATGGTACTGGATATGGTGCAGCAATTATTTTAGTTTTATTCATTTTACTTATTATTATCCTTGGTGCTAGAGCTTGGAACTAAAAAAAGAAAGGACTCCTTTCTTTTTTTATATTTTTAAATGTTTACGAACAGCACGCCAACTTCCAAACATACCTACTAAAATTCCAATCACTAATAATAGTAAAGATACAAATAAAGAGAATGGTTGTGGCTCAATTAATTTGATAAATGGCGAGAATAATTGTCCATTAAAGTTTGCATACAAAGCGTTATATCCATAAATGGTTACGATAATTGGAATGATGGAACCTAAAGCTCCTAGAAATAATCCTTCGAAAATAAATGGTATTTTTATATTAATGTTTGATGCTCCAACCAAACGCATGATTTCAATTTCTCTTTTTCTTGAATCAATGGTAATTTTAATGGTATTTGAAATTAAGAATGCAGTAACTAAAATTAAAGCAACAACGACACCGATACTAATTTTTTTAACCGTTTCAAACACCGTAATTAATTGTTCTACCATTCCTTGTCCATATTTTACGGTAGAAACGTTATCCATTTTTTCAATTTTCTTTGCAATATCACCAATTTCTTCAATATTGCTTACTTTTACTAGAAAAGTATCTTGAATTGGACTTTCAGAATCTTCTAATCCTTCTAAAATGGTTTTGAAAGTATCGGATTCTTCCATCATAGACTGTGAAATTTCATTTTTTGATTCAAATTCATAAGATTCAACTCCGTTTAGTGCACGGATTTCTTGCTCTAAAGAAGCTTTTTCTTCTTCGGTGATATCTAAATCTAAGAACGTAACAATGGTTACATCTTTTTCAATTAACGTAGCAAAGTTATTAACATTTTCAGATAATACAATAGAAATCGCAACAACTAATAAAGTAATCGTAATACAAGAAATGGAAGCTAAAGATAGAGAAAAGTTTCGAAAAACACCTTTAAAAGAATCTCGAATGTTTCGGAAAAATATTCTAAGCCCCTTCATGTTCATACGTCCCTTCTGCATAATCTTTTACGATTCTTCCAGAATCTAATAAAATAACTCTCTTCTTCATACGATTAACAATATCGGTATCATGAGTAACCATAATAATGGTTGTTCCTAATTTATTAATTGCTTCTAATACTTGCATAATTTCCATACTTGTTCCTTCATCCAAGTTTCCGGTTGGTTCATCACAGATTACAAGTTTTGGTCCATTAACGATTGCTCTTGCAATCGCAACTCTTTGTTGTTCTCCACCAGATAATTGTGTTGGGTAGTTTTTAGCTTTATGTTTTAATCCAACCAAATCTAAAACTTTTAAAACTTTTGAATGAATTTCATCTTTTGGTGTACCAAAGATTTCTAAGGCGAATGCTACATTTTCATAAACGGTAGATTTATATAAAAGTTTAAAGTCTTGGAAAACAACACCTAATTTTCGTCTTAAAATATATACTTTTCGGTTTTTTAATTTTGCAACGTTAATCCCTCCAACCATAATCGATCCACTGGTTGGTTTTTCTTCTCGATAAAGCATTTTTATCAATGTTGATTTTCCACAACCGGTTGGTCCAATAACGAAAACAAATTCTCCTTTTTTTATTTCTAGATTTAAATCATAAATTGCTGTAACACCATTTTTATATGTTTTTTTTACATGTTTTAATTCAATTAAGCTCATATCTTACCTCCTATTCTCCACCAGATACTTCATAAGCATCGGTTACAACAAAAAAAGCTCTAGGATCAATTTGTTTTATTGCTTCTTTTGCTAAAAAATATTCTTTTGTTGGAATAATACACATAATCATTTTTTGGTTATTCCCTGTATATCCTCCGCGAACATTAAACACCGTAATTCCATGAGATAAATGTTTTAAAATAAAACGTTTTACATCAGTTTCATGTTCTGTAATAATATAAAATGCTTTGGATCCACTAATTCCTAAAATCACTTTATCTGACATCATACTAATTAAAAACAAAGAAATCAAAGAATAAATCATTCCAGGAATTCCAAAAACAAAAGCACTACAAACAATAATTAATCCATCGGTCCATAGCATTGCACATCCCATCGATGTTTTTCCATATTTCGATACAATTTGATTTAAAATATCGGTTCCTCCGGTTGTAAATCCAGCTCGAAAAATAAGTCCTAATCCAAATCCAGTACATATAGCTCCAAGTACAATGAGTAAGATCATTTCCATTCCATCTAAATTTACGTATTGTGGAACAAAGGAGGTTAATTTTACAAAAACGGGATAAAGTAAAGATCCTACTACGGATTTTGCAGTTTTCTCTTTTCCTAAAAAAATAAAACTAATAAAAAGTAAAAAAATAGAACCAACTAAAATTACCAAAGATGGATCAATCCCAAATAATTTATATAACATAACTCCAAGTCCGCCAACGCCATAAACAATGTTATTTTGAAGTAAAAATAAATTATATGCGATTGCAACAATAAGAATTCCTATAAGAAATTCGGCATATCGTTTCAATCGATCTTTTTGATATACTTTATGGATAATTTCATCATCTTTTATCTTTTTTTTAAACCACATGTTCTATATATCCTTTCCTTCTCTTCTTAGATTATCATAAATAAATTCATCTAAATCACCATCTAATACTTTTTCAGCATTATTATTTTCTGTATTTGTTAAATGATCTTTTACTATTTTGTAAGGATGTAAAACATAAGTACGCCTTTGAGATCCAAAATCAATTTGTCTTTGATTTCCTTTAAGTTCTTTTAATTGTTGTTCTTTTTTGGCAAGTTCTAATTGATAAAGTTTGCTTTTTAAAACTTCCATCGCAATTTCTTTGTTTTTTATTTGACTTCGTTCGTTTTGACAAGTTACTACGATTTTGGTTGGAAGATGTGTAATTCGTACGGCACTATCGGTTGTATTTACGCCTTGTCCTCCGCAACCACTACTACGGTAAACATCGATTCGGATATCGTTTTCTTTAATTTCAACATTGACATTCTGATCAAAAAGAGGCGTTACTTCCACAGAAGCAAAAGTAGTATGTCTACGATTTCCCGAATCAAAAGGAGATAATCGAATTAATCGATGAACGCCTCTTTCGTTTTTCAAATATCCATAAGCATTTGTTCCATGAACCATAGCAGAAATACTTTTATATCCAACTTCTTCTCCCTTTAATTCATCTAATATTTCTATTTTAAATTCTTTTTTTTCGCACCATCGTTCATACATCCGAAAAAGCATCATAACCCAATCGCAAGATTCTGTTCCTCCAGATCCAGAATGAATTTCTAAAATTGCATCGCAGGCATCGTAAGGTCCTGAAAGTAAACATAAATAATTTGCTTGTTTTAATTTTTCTTTAAAAGAAAAAAGATCTTTTTCTAATAAAGATAACATAGACAAATCATTTTCTTCTTTCATCATCGTTAAAAGTTCTATATTGTTTTGAATTTTGT
>CALVWH010000155.1 GCA_944364705.1 uncultured Bacilli bacterium
TATGGTAATTGGACCAAATGGTGAGCAATTAGGTTTAAAAAATATCAAAGACGCATTAACACTTGCTTCCTATGCAGGCTTTGATCTTGTTTTGATGAATGCTAATTCGAATCCACCAGTTTGTAAAATTATGGATTATAATAAGTTTAAATATCAAAATAAGAAAAAAGCAAAAGAAAACATGAAAAAACAAAGGGAAAGTAATTTAGATATTAAAGAATATCGATTATCGGTTACCATTGATGTTCATGATTTCAATACGCGGGTGAAAAATGCTTCCAGATATTTAGAAAAAGGACATAAAGTAAAAGTTCAAATTCGTTTTAAAGGTAGAGAACTTGCTCACACATATTTAGGAAAAGAAGTCTTACTTCGTTTTGCAGATGCGGTAAAAGAAATAGCAGACATTGAACAACAACCAAAATTAGATGGACGTTTTATGTCAATGATGCTAATGCCAAAGAAAGAAAAATAGGAGGGAATTTATGCCAAAGTTAAAAACACATAAGGGAATGAGTAAAGTATTTAAGAAAAATGCAAAAGGAAATATTAAAAAATATTCTCCAGGAATGAGACACAATACAGGACATAAAAATGCTGCAGCAAATCGAAATGGTAGAAAAGCAACAGCATTATCAAAAACTGATTATAAAAGAATTAAAGAATTAATATAGAGGAGGAATATTATGCCAAGAGTAAAAAATGGAACCATTCATCGTGCTAGAAGAAAAAAAGTTTTAGATAGAGCAAAAGGATATTTTGGAAGTAAACATCGTTTATACAAAACTGCAAAAGAACAATTAATGAATTCAGGAGCTTATGCATATAGAGATCGTAGACAAAAGAAAA
This sequence comes from uncultured Bacilli bacterium, assembly GCA_944364705.1. Taxonomy (GTDB): domain Bacteria; phylum Bacillota_I; class Bacilli_A; order RF39; family UBA660; genus RUG12867. The sequence continues at coordinate 850 of CALVWH010000155.1, forward strand.
GAGATTTCAGAAAATTATGGATTACAAGAATCAATGCAGCTTGTCGTGAAAATGAAATTAGTTATTCAAAATTCATTAATGGTCTTTCAAAAGCTGGAGTAGAAATTAACCGTAAAATGTTATCACAAATTGCAATTGAAAACCCAGATGCATTTAAAGAACTTGTAAATGTAGCAAAAGCTGGATTAGAAGGAAAAAATATTCCAGAAAAAAAAGAAGTAACCAAAAAAGAAGAAAGTAAAAAAGTAGAAAATAAAAAAGAAGAAAAAAAAGAAACGGTAGATTATAGCAAAATGACCGTTGCCGAACTTCGCAATCTTGCAAAAGAACAAAAAATTGAAGGTTATAGTACAATGAAAAAAGCCGAATTATTAGCTGCTTTAAAATAAGCTAATTTTGGATTTTTTTTGCTTTAAAAAACAATATTTTGACAAATTTTTAAAATATGCTATAATACACGAAAAAAAGGGAGGTTTTGTATGTTTAGAAAAACAGAAAAGACTTGGTTTGAAAAATCAAAAAGAGATGTTGGATTTAAAGTAGAAGGAAAAGGAAGCTTGTTTGATGGAATGCAAACAAGAGAAGAAAGACAAAGAGAAGAAAAGGAATTTTGGGCTGCTTTAAATCATCGCTATGGACAAGATCGTCCAAAACAGAAAACATTAAAACTTTGGCCATAAACATTTGTAAAAACAAATGTTTTTTTCTTGATCTTCTTTAAAAAAAATGATATAGTAAAAAAAAGTAGAATAAGGAAGTGGTAAGTTATGGCATCCTTTTTATCTTATCTTATCATCGGATTTGCAGTTGCTTCTTTCCTATTAGGAATTTCTTATTTTCGCAAAAATCCTGGAGATAAAAAAAATCAAAAATTTTTTATTGTTTGCCTTAGTAGTTCTCTTTGGAGTTTAGGATTTGGTATGTTGGTATCACAAACCAATTCTTTTTCTGCTTGGTTTTGTCGATGTATTGGTATGGTAGGGGTGTTTCCCTATCTTATTTTTGGCTCTTTTCTTATTATGGATTTAGCAAAAACCAAAGGATTACTAAAATACATTACTACATCATTTGTTTTATTAGGAATCATCATATATCCATTTGTTGTTCAGCCACATCGTCAAGTTTTTGAATTAACTTCAAGAGGAATGAGTTACCATTTTGTCAGTGATTTTTGGACAATTTTTTATAATGTATATGTTATCATTGTAGCCTTTTTAATTTTCCTTGTTTTAATGAATATGTTAAAAAGTTCAAGACTTCGTAGAGATAAAATCTTAACTAAAAAACTTATGCTTTTCCTATTTATTTTTGTTTTAGGATCCGTTATGGATACCCTTTTCCCTTTACTAGGATTTCCTGCTTTTCCTGGAAGTACGATTTCCCAATTTATCGGAGTTGCCATTGTTTATAATTCTCTTAATTATGAAGTAAAAAACTCAGCATCTTTCGAAAATATGGCAAATTATATTTATCATTTTGTTGATTTTCCTCTTTTAGTTTTTAATTCTAAACAAACCTTATCGTTTATGAGCGATAGCGCATATACTTTTTTTGGATATGAGACCCTTCCAAAAGATTTAAAAATGACGGACTTATTTTGGACAGAAGATCCTATCTTTGATCAACCAAAACAAAGCTGGAAAGAAGAATTTTATTGCAAACGAAATGGTGCATATTGCCAAGTATCCATTAGTAAAGCAAAAGATCGTTTTAAAGATATTATTGGATATATTGTGGTTGTTTATGACCTAAGTGATAAAAACACAATTATTTCAGAATTGGAAATCGCCCGAATTGAAGCAGAAAATGCGAACAAAGCAAAAGATAATTTTTTAGCGAATATGTCTCATGAAATTCGAACCCCACTTAATGTTGTATTAGGTATGAATGAAATGATTTTAAAAGAAAATGATATCCATGCAGTAAAACAATATGCAGAAAATATTGAAGAAGCCGGAGAAAGCTTATTAGAAACGATCAATGATATTTTAGATTTTTCAAAGATTCAATCTGGTCAATTATCGATTGTAAACAGTGAATATTCTCTAATGGAAATGTTAAAAAGTACGATTGATTTATTAAAAATGCAAGCAAAAGAAAAAAACTTGGAAATGCAAATAAAAGTTGATCCAAATCTACCATCGGTTTTATTAGGAGATCAAATCCGAATTAAACAAATTTTAATCAACATTATTAACAATGCAATTAAATATACCGAAAAAGGATATATAATCGTTAAAGTTTGGAAAGAACAAAATGAAGCAGAAAAAACGATGGATTTAACAATTTCAGTAGAGGATACTGGAATTGGAATCAAAGAAGAAGATTTAAAAAATCTGTTCATTTCATTTAAACGCTTAGAAGAAAAAAGGAATCGAATGATTGAAGGAACTGGATTAGGACTTAGTATTGTAAAAAAATTAATTGGACTAATGCATGGACAAATTTTCGTAGAAAGCAAAGTTGGTGTTGGTTCAAAATTTACGGTTCGTTTGCCTCAAAAGGTAGTAAAAGAAGAACCAATCGGTATGGCTATAAAAAAACCAGAGATTCCAAAAGCGACGGAAGATAAGCCATTTATCGCTCCACAAGCTAAAATTTTAGTGGTTGATGACAATCGATTAAACTTAACCGTTGTCAAAGGATTATTAAAACGAACGAAAGCACAAATCGATTTTGCAAACAGTGGATTTGAATGTTTAGAAAAAATAAAAAACGAAGATTATCAAATTATTTTTCTAGATCATATGATGCCAAAACTAGATGGAATTGAAACCCTTCATAAAATGCAAAAACAAGAAGAAAATAAATCGAAAAATGCTGTGGTCATTGCTCTTACTGCCAATGCGGTTGAAGGAGCAAGAGAAGAATATTTACAAAATGGCTTTCAAGATTATTTATCCAAACCAGTAAGTGGAAAAGAATTAGAGAAAAAATTAAGGGAATATCTTCCAAAAAATTTAATCGAAAGCGCATAAAAAGGCAAGAATTTTCTTGCCTTTTAGAATGTATAAGTGGTTAAAACCGATTCTAATTGTTTTTTCATTTGTTTTGCTTGTTCATTTGTTTGTTTTAATTGTTCATTTTCTTGTAATAATGTTTGTTCTCTTTTTTGTATTTCCAATAACTTTTGTTTTGTCTCTTCTAATTCTTGAATTAACTTTTGTTTTTCTGAAACATTTTGATAATAACTTTCTTCATTGATCAGTGGCTGTGACCATAAGCGATCCACAAAAGAAAACAGATCTTTATTTAATAGAGAAGCTAGAAAACTGATATCTTCTTCATCAATGGTTTCTTTTTGATTCAACTCTTGAAGCAAAGCATTCGTTTCGTTTTCTTTTGTTTTATTTTCGAATAATATTTTTAAGGAATTAAGACATTCTTTTGTAACATTGATCGAAAATGGAATTTGTGCTTGATATTGAATTAAATGTTTGATTTTTTCTTGTTTTTGATCGTTGGGATAGAAGATAGGAATTGCCCTAATTTCTTTTCGAACATGATATTGGCAAGGAAGCGTTACTTCTTGTCCATATAAAAGATCCCTTAATTCTTCGATGCTATGAAAAATCAAATTTGTATGAGGCTGATAATTGTTTTGATACATGTTTTTAATTCCTAACACACGAAATGTTTGATTGTCCTCTTCTAAAATGATATAGTATCCATCGGGATAATTTTTTTCTCTTTCAAGATAATAAGATCTTTTGTTATCGTATTTACAAAAAGCAAAAATCTTCTTAGAATCACAATATAAAATACTTGGGAAATTTTCTAATTTTTCTAACGTATAAGAAGAAAAAATTCTATTTGGATGAACCAGTTGCTGTTGAATTTTTTGGTAAACAGAGTAACTTTGTTCAATTAAATCGGTTACCGCTTGATAAGAGCGACGTTTGATTGATGGAATTTGATTTAATTCCACGGTATTAATTCCTAGTAAATGTGGAATGGTTGAACTAGGAAAAGATAAGACAATCGAATCTCCATTCATTAATTGAAAATATCTTTGCGTATATTTATTTTTTTCATATAGTTTAAGACAACGTGCAATATTTTGAATTAGAGAATCAAAATCATTTTTTGTTTCAATTGTAAGCATAATAACCTCCTTTTTTTCGTTGTTTTTTTATTATACTTTGTTTTTTTCTTTTGTCAAATTTCCGACTTTTCCTTCTAAAAACTTTTTTTCA
>CALVWH010000156.1 GCA_944364705.1 uncultured Bacilli bacterium
AAACAAAGTACTCCTTTGTTTGTTACCTATATTATAAATCGGTGACATTTTAACTAATGTTTAACATCAATTTCATAAGCGTTCGCTTTAAAAAAAATCGGTGAAAAAAATATGACTACAAATTCCATCTACTTCCATTCGTTCCAGTTTTTTTTGAAATTGTTTGATTTCTTTGGATTCTTCTTTTAGAAAAGGTTGAAATTCTTGCATCGCAAAAAGATTGAAGTTATAAATTACGGCTTCTTTTCCTAGTTTTCCAGTTTGTTTTTGATAATATCTCGTATCTACATTTAAAAGATCACAAGGATATTTTTGCATTTCACAATTATCCATGTCTAAAAAAAGATAGTTTAGATCTTCACCAACAAAAATATTATCTTCATGGATATCGTAATAATAAATAGACCGGTCCCAAAGCATACAAAGATAATCTTTTATTTTTCTTAATAAAGTTAACGTTTCTTCTTTGGTCATAAAGTAAAATCCAAAAGGTTTTAAGGTACTTTTAAGCATTAAATATCCGTGGTCTTTGACAAAATATTCTGCATAACTATTATGAAGAAGTTCTTTTCGAAAAGAAGATAAATACATCATTTTCTTTTTTTTGTTTTCTTTTTCTTTCAACGGTAGAAAAAAATCTTTATATAAATAAGAACTTCCATGAAAGTTACAAGAAAGGATTTGACTTTCTGCTCCTCCAAGAGGAAAGGAAGGATTCAAGATTAATTGATTTTCAAGAATTTCCTTCATGGTCATCTTCTTCAATTTTTTTGGCTTTTTGAATCACTAATTGATATTTATCATATCTTCTTTCTACCTTTGCTTTTACAAGTAAAATATCTCCTTCTTTTAAGAACGAAAAGGAAGAGTAAACGTTTGGAAACATAACAAGATCGATGGTCATGGTTTCATCGGCACCAACGAAAAAACACATTTCTTGATTTTGTTTTGTTTTTGTTTTTCGAACTTTTTGAAGAAAAACAATGGTATAAATGTCTTTGTCAAAGTATTTTGGAATTTCTGATAATGAAACGATTTGTGGGTATTTTGCTTTATAAGCCGTTACTGGATGAGAACTAAAATAAAAGCCAAAAAGTTCCATTTCTTTTTTTAAAAGGTCGGATTTAGAGTATTCTTTTTGCATAACCAATTCTGGTTTGAGTGCAAATTCTTCTCCTAAATCTTTAATGACTTCTGCATAATTTAAAATGACATCTAAGTTTTCGATTAAAGTTTTTCGGTTTGGAGCAATTTTGGAAAAACAACCAGCATAAATGAAATTTTCAATCATTTTTCGATTCACACTTTTTCCATTGGTACGAGCAATGAAGTCAAAAATATCTTTAAAAGGTTTTTCTTTTCGAACTTCCATAATTTCTTTTACACTTGCTTCTCCTATGTTTTTAATTGCCGTTAGTGGGATTCGAAGTCCTTCTTTCGTTATTTGATAAGTATTGGTACTTTCGTTAATATCTGGTGGTAAAAGAGAAATATGATTTTGTTTGCACTCATAAATATATTCGCGAATTTTGGATTCACTTCCACTGGAAAAGGTAAGCAAATTTTTCATAAAATATTTAGAATAATAATATTTTAAATAAGCCATTTTGTATGCGATCATAGCATACGATACGGCATGTGCACGATTAAATCCATATGAGGCAAATTTGAAAATCATTTGATAGACTTTTTCGGCAAGATTTTTTTCATATCCCCGATGAATGCTTTGGGTTATAAATTTTTCTTCTTCTTGTTTTAAAATATCTTCTTTCTTTTTGCTCATGGCTCTTCGAAGTAAATCGGCTTCTGCTAACGTATATCCTGCCATAATATGAGCAATTTGCATAACTTGCTCTTGATAAACAATAATCCCATAAGTTGGTTTTAAAACGTCTTTTAAATCTTCATGGAAATAATCGATTTTTTCTTCGCCGTTTTTTCTTCGAATATAAGAATCAATATTTCCCATTGGACCAGGTCGATATAAAGCAATGGCGGAAAAAATTTCTTCAAAAGTATTTGGTTTTAATTTTCTTAAAAAGCTTTTCATTCCTTCGGATTCAAACTGAAAAATACCAGTGGTATTTGCTTCTTTAAAAATAGAAAGGGCTTTTTCATCTCCTTCTGGGATATCAGAAAAAGAAAGGGAAAGATGTTCATAATGTTCCATATCTTCTAAAATTTGTTTTATTAACGTTAAATTTTTAATTGCTAGAAAGTCCATTTTCCAAAGACCCAAAGGTTCTAAATATTCCATCGAATATCCGGTAATATAATACGTGTCGTGTTTTTCTAAAGGAATGATTTCATCTAAGTCCATTCTAGACATTACAATTCCGGCGGCATGTACCGAAGTATGCCGTTTCATTCCTTCTAATTTCATCGCAACTTTATAAAGTTTTTTTCTTTCGTTTGATTCTTTTAAAAATTCTTGAATTTCTTTTTTTTCTTGATAATTTTCTTTTAAGGTTTTGTTTGGATCAAAAAAATGGCAAAGATGATCAATGTCTTTTAAGTCGATATCCATGCATCTTCCAACGTCTCGAATGGCTTGTTTGGCAGCAAGGGTTCCAAAAGTAATAATGGGAGCGACTCTTTTTTTTCCGTATTTTTGGATGCAGTAAGTAATCATTTCTTCGCGTTTGGTATATTCAAAATCGATATCGATATCGGGCATACTAATTCGTTCTGGATTTAAAAAACGTTCGAACATTAATCCATATTTTAATGGATCGATATCGGTAATTTCTAATGCATAGGAAACCAAAGATCCAGCAGCACTTCCCCTACCAGGTCCAACTAAAATGTTTTTTTGCTTTGCATAATTTACGTAATCCATAACAATTAAAAAGTAATGACAAAATCCCATTTTTTTGATCACACTTAATTCATAGCGTAAGCGTTTTTGATATGGTTCGGTATCGATGTTTCTTTTTTTGAGTCCTTCGAAACAAAGGTTTTCTAAATAGGTTTCTGCGGAATAAGGTTCTGGACATGGATAAATTGGTAAAAGATTTTCTTTTGTTTTTTGCTCAAAATGACAAGCATCTAAAATTTCTTGGTTGGCTTTGGTAAAAAAAGTATCCGAATAGGAAGAATCGGTTTCTATTTTGTCTAAACTAGTGACTAGTTTTCCAAGCCGAATTGCTTTTAAATAATAAAAATAAGATTTTTCTTCTGGGGTCAGATATAAAGTTTCTTTCATATAGACTTTATGTTCATCATATGTTTCTTTGTGGTCAAAACTTTGATATACGTTTGGAAAAAAAGTAGAAAAGGTTTCATAATATGGATCACTTTCGACCGGTAAAATACAGATAAGATTGTTTGCATATTTTTGTAAGTCTTCTAAAGTTATTTCTCTTTCTGAATGAATGGTTGATAGTTTTAATAAATTTTGATATCCTTGGTAATTTTTAGCATACAAAACAACAGGATGATTTTCGTAAGGGATCGTAAGACCAAGAATTGGTTTGATGTTATTTTGCATGCATTTTGTATAAAATTCCATTGCTCCAAAGAGGTTCTCATCGGCAATGGTTAATGCGGATACATTGTTTTGTTTGGCAAAGGCAATATAATCATCGATTTTGATCATACTTTTTAATAAAGAGTATTCGGTTTTTACATACAAAGCAGTTCTCATAGGATCCCCCATTTCTATTTTTATTCTATCATATTTTCACATCTCCAACAAGAATCTAACAAAAAAGAGCACGTTATAATGCTCTTTGATAGATTTGTTTTACTTCTTCTTTGGTAAGTTCACGATAAGCGCCTTTTAACCGGCTACTTGCTTTTTGAGCCATTTCATCAAAGTATTCTTCCGAAATACCAACTTCTTTTAATGTTTTTGGAATGTGTAATTTTTCGAAGAATTCTTTTAAGGCATCGATTCCTTTTTGGGCCATTTGGTATTTATCTTCTTCGTAAGGAATTTCCCAAACGTTATGAGCAAATTCGCAAAATTTATCAACGGTTGTATTATCTAAAATAAATTCAAAATAATGAGGGGTTAAAATCGCAAGTCCAACTCCATGGGTAATGTCGTAATAAGCGGATAGTTCATGTTCCATCGGATGAACGGTCCAAGCTTCTTCTTTTCCTAATTTAATAAAGTCGTTGATTGCCCAGCTACTTGCCCACATTAAATTGCTTCTTGCTTCGTAATCGTCTGGATTTTCATAAGCTTTTTTTCCATAAGTAATACAAGTTTTTAATAAAGCTTCTGCGATTCGGTCTTGCATGAATCCTTTTTTATTTGAAAAATAAGTTTCCATAATATGACTCATAATATCAGCGGTTCCAGCAGCGGTTTGGTATTTGCTAACGCTTTGAGTATAGGTAGGATCTAGAATGGATGCTTTTGGTCTTAAAAGTGGATGACCGGTTCCGATTTTTTCTTTTTGTTTCATGTCGGATATAACGGCAAAGGTATCCATTTCTGATCCGGTTGCTGATAATGTTAATACGCTTATGATTGGAAGTGCATGGGTGATTTTCTTAGGATCAAGAACAAGATCCCAAGCATCTCCTTCATAAAAAGCTCCGGCAGCGATGACTTTTGCGCAGTCGATAACGCTTCCTCCTCCAATTGGCACGATAACTTCGATTTGGTTTTCTTTACAAAGGGTTACTCCTTTTCTTACGGTTTCAATTCTAGGGTTTGGTTCTACTCCAGATAATTCTTCTACGGTAATGTTTTTTTGTTTTAAATAGGTTAAAGCTGCATCATAAATGCCGTTTGTTTTGATGCTTCCTCCTCCGTAAATGAGAAGGGCTTTTTTTCCGTAAGATTGTACAATATCTCCAATATTTTTTATTTGGTCTTTTCCAAAATAAATTTTGGTTCCAATATCATATATAAAATTTTTCATAGGACCTCCTTATTTTCTAAGTTCTTCTTCGATTCTCATAAGTTCGTTATATTTACAAATACGATCGGTTCTAGACATAGATCCCGTTTTAATTTGTCCTAAATTAAGTCCAACGGCTAAATGAGCAATGGTGGTATCTTCGGTTTCTCCACTACGATGAGAGATGATGGTTTTATATCCATGTTTTTTTGCAAGTTCAATGGTTTCAATAGTTTCGGTAATGGTTCCGATTTGATTTACTTTTAATAAAATCGCATTCCCTGCTTTTTTATCAATTCCCATTTGTAAGCATTTTTTATTGGTTACGAATAAATCGTCTCCGACTAATTGAACTTTATCTCCGAGTTTTTCTGTAATTAAATGGAATCCTTCCCAATCGTTTTCATCTACAGGGTCTTCGATGGAAATGATTGGATATTTTGAAACAAGTTCTTCGTAGAAAGAAATAAGTTCTTCGGTTGTTAAGCTTCTTCCTTCTCCAACAAGTTCGTATTTTCCATCTTTATAAAATTCGGATGCGGCAACGTCGATGGCTAAATTAACGTCTTTTCCTGGAGTATAACCAGCGTTTCGAATAGCTTCCATAATGAGTTCGAATCCTTCGGTATTGCTACTTAAGTCTGGTGCAAATCCACCTTCATCACCAACTCCGGTAAAAAGTCCTTTTTTGTTTAATACTTTTTTTAGATGATGAAAAACTTCAGATCCAATGCGAACTCTTTCATGAAATGTATCGGCTTCTGGAATAATCATGAATTCTTGAAAATCTAGTTTATTGTCTGCATGAGCTCCTCCGTTTAAAATGTTCATCAT
>CALVWH010000157.1 GCA_944364705.1 uncultured Bacilli bacterium
AGTGGATTATAAGACATGGACTTTTCCAGAAGCAGAAGGATTAAAATTTGAAGGAATGAGACCTAGTGGTGGAAATGCAAGATTAAATGGGGATGGAACGATTGAATTAGCATTCCATGACAATAGTTTTTGTGCAACAAAAGGAACTACGGAAGATCAAATTGTCGTAACAAAATATGAAGATGGAAAATGTAAGTTAAAAGAGTCGAATTTAAGTAGCAACTACATGGAAGGTACGGAAAAAGAGAAAAGTCAAATTAGTGAAATTACGTTTATGGATACAAGAGATGTATCAAAAGAAGCGATTGAAAGCTGGGATGCATCGGAAGAAAAAGATGGGAGTGTTATTGCTTATTTAACCGAAGATAAAGAAAGAGAAGGTTATTATAAATTATATTTAGGGGGATATGGAAAAGTGTATGCTCCAGAATATAGTCAGACTTTGTTTTATAACTATAACAATGTTACAAAAATAGATGTTGAAAATCTTGATACGTCGAAAGCAACAAGTATGTGGTATATGTTTTCTGGTTGCTCAAGTTTAACGAGTTTAGATTTAAGTAACTTTAATACATCGAAAGTAATGAATATGTCCTATATGTTTGATAATTGCTCAAAATTAACAAGTTTAGATTTAAGTAGTTTTGACACCTCAAAAGTAAATGAAATGGACAGGATGTTTATATTTTGCAGAAGTTTAATAAATCTAGTTATAAGTAGCTTTGATACCTCGAAAGTAACGAATATGGCCTATATGTTTTTTGATTGTTCAAGTTTAACAAGTTTAGATGTAAGTAATTTTGATACTTCGAAAGTAACGAATATGGATTCGATGTTTCGTAGTTGTAAAAGTTTAACAAGTTTAGATGTAAGCAATTTTAATACCTCGAAAATAATGAATATGTCCTATATGTTTTCTGATTGTCACAATTTAACAAGTTTAGATGTAAGTAATTTTGATACCTCGAAAGTAACGAATATGGATTCAATGTTTCGTAGTTGTAAAAGTTTAACAAGTTTAGATGTAAGTAATTTTAATACCTCAAAAGTAATGAATATGACCTATATGTTTTCTGATTGTTCAAGTTTAACAAGTTTAGATTTAAGTAACTTTGATACAAACAATGTGACTTCAATGTCTCGTATGTTTTCTAAATGTCCAACAGATATTCAGATTAAAACCAACCTTGCTACAAAAGATTGGATTTTAAATTTATCATCATCATCAGATAGACCATCTTCTTGGAATGATTCAAACTTTATTATCGTTTAAGAAAGGAAATCCTTTCTTTTTTTGATTTTTTCAAAATCTAAAAATTTCTTGAGAATCATGAAAAAATAAAATCAAACCTTGAAGTATGAAGGGGAATTTGATATAATTTACTATAGAATACGAGGATGTGTTTGTATGAAAAACAAAAAAGGACAGGCATTGGTTGAATTTATTATTTTAGTTCCCGTTTTATTTATGATTCTTTTTAGTATTCTAGATTTTGGACAAATTTATTATCAAAAATATCTTTTAGAAAATCATATCGATCAAATCTACGAATTCTATGAAGAAGGTAACCAAGATCAGATTGCATCCTATGAAAAAGAAAATAAACTTACGGTAAAAGAAGAAAAAAAACATGGAAAAACAACACTCATTGTTACCCAAAACATCGAATTATTTTCTCCGGTGATTCGTGCAATCTTAAAAAATCCATATGTTTTAGAAGCAAAGAGGATCTTTTATGAATCATAAAGGACAAGTTTTGGTTTTATTTTTGCTTCTTTTACCAATCTTACTTTTAATCATGGGACTTGTCATCGATGTTGGAAATCTTTTTGTCGAACAAAAAAAAAGTGAAAACGTCGTAAAATCAGCCATTCGTTATGGATTATCCTCTGAAGAAAATCAAGAAGAAAAAGCAAGACAATATTTAGAAGAAAATTTATCCAATTCCTCATTTCGCGTTTTTTATTCAAATCAAACCTTGACCATTCAAGGAAACGTAAAAATAGAAAGTCTTTTTTCTAAGCTCTTTCAAAGAGAATCTGTATCCTTTGAACTGAAATATCAAGGAGTAAAAGAAAAAGAAAAAGTGACCATTCATAAGGTAAGGTGAAAATATGAACGAAGAAACAAAAATATTTACAATCACTTCAGCAAAAGGTGGTACTGGAAAATCCATTTTTGCAGTCAATCTAGCAGCCACTTATGCGAAAATGGGATATCATGTTTTGCTTGTAGAAATCGATTTTTATAGTAGTAATATTGCTTATTTATTAAATTTACATTATGAAAACGATATTTATAATTTAGAACAAGATATCGTAAACAATAAATTTAAAGATATGAAAAACTATATTACCACCTATAAAGAAAACTTCGATGTTATGGTAGCACCTAAAGATCCAAGAGATGCCCATAAATTAAACGGAAGTTATCTAAATAGTGTGGTTGAAAAACTAAAAAAGAGCTATCAAATTATTTTGTTTGATACCAATCATATTATCGATGACATTAATTTATTGACTTTTGATTTAACAACAACACTTTTATATCTTATCAATAACACTTCCGTAGATTTGAAAAATATGAAATCGATGGTATCTATTTTTAATGACATGGAACGAGAAAATTATAAAATCATTCTATATGAGGCAAAAGAAAAAGCAAGTGGCTATTTTTCAAAAACAGAAATGAAAAATATTATTGGAGCTCATATTGATTATGAAATCGGAAACGACTTCTTTGTAAAAAATTTAGAATCTTATATTTTAAACGGAAAAGTAATGCTTTATGAGGATAGCTTTCGAAAAAAACATAGCAGTGTTGTAAAAAAATTCGAATTGCTTGCGAAATCATTATTGAAAGAAAAAAAATAGGAGGGTTTTATGGCTAGTAAAAAATTTATTGATGAATTCGAAGCAAAAATTGAAAAAAATTCGATTTTTGTAATTTCCGATTATGATGCATTTCCAAATAAAAAATTATTAGATGAACTTCGAAATAAAATCATTCAAAATTTAATTGATCATAAAATCGAACATAGTGGAAGTTTATCCGAATTTGTAAAAAAAGAAATCGATAAAACCATTGAAAGTTATGATTTATCCAATATGGAACGAAGCTATCTTTACAATCTTATTGAAAACGAAATTAACGGATATGGACCCATTACCGAACTTTTAGAAGATAAAAACATTACGGAAATTATGGTCAATTCGCAAAATGAAATCTATGTAGAAATGGATGGAAAAATGTACCGAGATGAGTCAATTTCTTTTATTAATGATGCTCATATTATAAGAACCATCCAAAGAATGGTTCAGCCTTTAGGAAGAACCATTGATACCGCTCATCCAATGGTGGATGCTAGATTAAAAGATGGTTCCAGATTAAATGCGGTTATTCCACCATTATCTTTAAATGGACCCGTTCTTACCATCCGTAAATTCAAAAAGGATTTAGCAACCATCGATGATTTTTTAAGAACAGGAACGTTAACTCCATATATGGCACGCTTTTTAGAAGCTTGTGTTCATATGAAAAAAAATATTATTATTTGTGGTGGAACCGGAAGTGGGAAAACAACCCTTTTAAATGTTTTATCTTCTTTTATTGGA
>CALVWH010000158.1 GCA_944364705.1 uncultured Bacilli bacterium
TATCGAAAACTATAAAGAATTCATTGAAGAAGAACGAGAAAAATCCGGATTCATCGAACGCGTTTATTTAAACTTTAGAGAAATATCCAAAACCAATACTTCTCACAAAGGATCACAAAGAAAACTAAAAGTAACCATGGAAAAATGTAGACATTATCTTTCCCAAGTAAAATTTGATGGAGTTACCGAAGAAACCAAAGATTTAGCAACCCTTATCGGTGCTTGGTTTGATGAAAATTCTACTTGGTTAAACGCCCAAAAAGTCTATCTAGAATCCTTAAAAGCTCCTCGAAATATTTTTACCAAAGTTACCTTTGATGAAAAAGGAAATCCTATCTATTCCTATGATCCAAAAGAAGATTTAGTCGAAGAAACAAAACAAAACTTTTCTTATCAATGGCTTCCAAAACAAGACTATCATAATTTAATTTTAGGAAAATATTGCAATTGCTGTGCCCATATTGCAGGAGCTGGACAAGGAATCATGAGAGCAAGTATGATTTTAGACACTTGCCAAAACCTTGTGATTCGAAATGAAGTTGGAGAAATTATCGCAAAAGCAACCATCTTTATTAACAAACAAAAAGGATATGGAGTATTTAACACCGTAGAAACTTCTTTCACTTATCGAGAGCAAGAAGATTTAAAAAATATTTATCAAGCATTTTTAAGAGGAACCAAAGCCTTTATAGAAACTTATAATAAAAATTATCCAGAAAACCCCATTACCGAAATTACCGTCGGTGAAAACCGAAATACCATCTTACCATATTTAAATAAGAAACAACATCCAAAAACAAACGTTCATCCATCTTTACATTATAAAGATTATGCATTAAAAGAAAGTTTCTATCGTTATGATGGAGATTGTCACACCAACCAAAGATTGGTATTAAAAAAATAAGGAGATGAAAAAATGAACGAAAAACAAATCATCGTAGCCGATGGAATCACAAAAATTCCAGATGAAGCTTTTCTAGATCATCAAACATTAGAAGAAATTATCCTTCCAGATTCGGTCAAAATCATTGGAAAAGCTGCATTTAAAGGATGTACCTCTTTAAAAAAAATAAAGCTACCTTCCAACGTACAATGGTTAGATGAATTTGCTTTTAGCGAATGTGAATCTTTAGAAGAGATCACCATTCCTTCTTCTCTATCTTCTTTTTCTTGTGGTGTATTTAGTCATTGCCATCATCTAAAAACCATTCATGGATATGAAAACATAGAATACATCGACGATTTTGCTTTTTATGACTGCAAAAAGTTACAAGAATTTCAAATTCCAGAAAATGTATTTTGTATTGGAAGAAAAGCCTTTTTCGGATGTGAATCCATAAAAGAAATTCACATTCCCAAAAAAGTAGACTGCATTTCCGTTGGAGCCTTTGCAAAGATGTCATCTTTAGAAAAAATAACCGTAGATCCAGAAAATCAAAAGTACTTTACCGAAGAAGAGATCGCTCTACTATCCAAAGATGGTCTCTTCTTACAATATGCGATTCATTGTCCATACAAAGAATATACAATCGGATACTATATGATCGATTTTGGAACAATAAAAGATGAATTTGGAAACGAAAGCAATTTTCAAAGTCCCCAACTCACTTATCGTCTTGCTGATTACGCCTTTGCTGGAGCAAAACATCTAGAAAAAATAGAAATTCCATCAGAACTAGAAAGCATTGGTGGAAATACCTTCTCCTCTTGTGACTCTTTAAACACATTAGAAATTTTTCATACCGATTATGGAGATACCTTTTCTCTTCAAGTTTTTCCAGAATATCAAAGAAAAAACGAAATTCCATTCAAACAAATCTTTATAGAAGATGGTATAAAAACACTTTGTAGTAATCTAGAAGATCTTTTTGAAAACGTAGAGACCATTCGCTTACCAAATACTTTAACAGAAATCGGAGATCATGTATTTACCAAATCAAAAAATCTAAAAAACATCCACTTACCTTCTTCTTTAAACACCATTTTACCCAATGCTTTTTATCCAGAAACAAACCTTTTCTTTCCAACCTATGGAAACATAAAAGCAAAAGAACTTCTAACGCTACAAACAAAAGAAATAGAAGAAGATCAAAAAAAATATATTCAAGTCTTATCTCTTACCAATGGAAATTATTCCGTAAATTATGAGGATTATGACACAATAAACATAACCAAAGAAGAAATAAAAAAACTATCCAAAACAAACGAACAAGATCCAGAAATCTTTGTTTTATACCTTATTGATCTATTAAAGATGAATGCCGAAAGTTCCCGTATTTTAACTCATATATGGATAGATCCAAACTTGGAAAAAATATTTCGAAAATTTGCAGAAGAAAGCGATTATGTTTTTCATATTGCTCATCATAAAATTTCCAAAATTGTCAAAGAAATTTTAGATGCTGGAGGTCATTTTGATGAATTTTTATTTTCCAATATTTTAATCAATCAATTCAGTAAAAAAGATATCGAAAAAATTGTTACTCATTACAATCCTTCCATCGCACGTTTTTTTAAGTATGGAAAAAATATTCAAAACATCCATGTGGATAAACTTCTTTCTTATTGTGATCTTTTAGAACAATATCAAAAATATGATCCTTTCTTCTATCAACCAATCTTTTTTCAAAAAGTAGATTATAAATACCAAGAACTTTTCATCAAATATTTTAACAACAATATTAAAAATCTATTAAAAAATAGTCATGTATTAGACGATACTTATGGAGAAAATTTAAAAGATCTATTACATACTTGTCATGCTTTTGGAGTTTTTCATGACAATTCAATCATCAGTCAAAAAATGACAACATTTCTAAATGAAAAACTATT
>CALVWH010000159.1 GCA_944364705.1 uncultured Bacilli bacterium
TTAAAATCTTATATTATCAAAAAAGAAAATGAAGGCAAATTAAAGAAAGTAGCAAAAATAGCAGGATTAAATAAGTTTTTAAGGATGTATTATGGAATAGTAAAAAAGAAATATAAAGAATTAGAAATATGGTAATGATTACTGTTTAATATGTTAAAAAAAAAAGACCTAGTAATAGGTCTGCGTTAGCATGCTCTAACATACAAATTTATAAAATTAAAAAAATTTACTAAAAACTATTGATTTTTATTAGCAAGTTTTTTGACAAAAAAAGTAAATAATTGATCTTTTTTTTAAAAAAGCTTTAAAAAAAAGAAAAAAAATGATACAATGAAGAAAATAGGAGTACGAGATATGAAAAAGATAGGCTTTTTATTTTTATGTGTACTTGCTTTATTAACTGGATGCGAAAAAGAAAAAAAAGAAGAACTTATTATGGTGACCGAAGCAGGATTTGCTCCATATGAATATTACGAAAATGGAGAAATCGTCGGAGTTGATGTCGCCATTGGAGAAGAAATCGCGAAAGCTTTAAACAAAGAATTAGTCGTAAAAGACGTTGCTTTCGATTTTATCATCAACGAAGTACAAAGTGGAAAAGCAGACTTTGGAGCTGCTGGAATGAGTATTACGGAAGAAAGACAAAAAGAGGTTGACTTTACCGTAGAATACACCGTTTCCAATCAAGTGGTTATCGTAAAAAAAGGAAGTAATATTAAAGATTTTAGCGATATATCGGATCAGACAATCGCCGTACAACTAGGAACGGTAGCCGATAGTTACGTACAAGAAAATTATCCGAATGCTAAAATTGTAGAACATAAAAAATATTTATCCGCAGTAGAAGATGTTAAAAGTGGAAAAGCAGATCTATTAGTCATGGACAAACTACCTGCGGAAGAGATTGTCAAACAAAATACGCAGTTAAAAATTTTAGATGGAGTTTTATTCCAAGATCGATATGGAATGATCGTAAAAAAAGGAAATAAAAAATTATTAAATCAAATCAATGCGGTTTTAGAAGATCTAATGGAACAAGGAAAAATTGAAGATTTCGTTTTACAATATTCCAAAGAAGAAGCACCAACTGGATTCTTCGCACAAATTTCAAACAAATTTTATCAAACGTTTATATACCAAGATCGTTATTTATATTTCCTTGAAGGATTAAAATCAACCGTTATCATGGCTTTAGCTGCAGCAGTCTTAGGATTCGTTTTAGGAACCATTGTTGCACTCATTCGTGATTTTTCCGAAAGTACTGGAAAAATAAAAATTTTGAAAAAAATTTGTGATATTTATGTATATGTTATTCGAGGAACCCCAACGTTACTTCAATTGATGATTTTATATTATGTTATTTTTCGAACCTCGTCCATTTCGGTTTTCTTTGTTGGAATTTTAACCTTTGGTATTAATTCTGGTGCCTATGTTGCAGAAATCATTCGTGCTGGATTTGATGCTGTAGGAAAAGGACAAAGAGAAGCTGCAAAAACCTTAAGTTTATCATATCCAAAAATGATGCGTTATATTATTTTTCCACAAGCCATTCAAAAAGTTTTCCCAACGCTTGGAAACGAAGCAATTACGTTATTAAAAGAAACTTCTATCGCAGGATACATTGGAATTGTCGAATTAATCAAAGCATCCGATATTGTTTCTTCTAGTACCTATGATTACTTCTTCCCACTTATTGTATCCGCAATTTTATACTTACTTCTTACCTTCCTTTTATCCAAAGGAATGCACTTTATAGAAAGAAGGATGGAAAAATATGTACAAAATTAGGCATTTATCAAAATCTTTTGGGAAAACAAAAGTTTTAAAAGATTTAAATTTAGATATTGAAAAAGAAGAAAGAATTGTTATTATTGGACCATCTGGAAGTGGAAAAAGTACCTTTTTACGATGTTTAAACACGTTAGAAAAGCCAACAAAAGGAAAAATTTTTTACGAAAATACGGATCTTTTTAGTAAAAAAGGAAAAGAAAAACTTAAAAAAATCGGTATGGTTTTTCAAAGTTTTAATTTATTTGAAAATTTAACCGTTTTAGAAAACTTAACGATTGCCCCAATTCAAAATAAACGATTAACCAAACAAGAAGCAGAGAAACAAGCAAGAGAACTGTTAGAAAAAATACATTTGAAAGAAAAAGAAAATGTATATCCTTCGGCATTATCCGGTGGACAAAAACAAAGAGTTGCGATTTTAAGATCTCTTTTGATGAAACCAGAAATTATGCTCTTTGATGAACCAACTTCTGCTTTAGATGCGGAAATGATTGATGAAGTCTTAAATCTAATGAAAGAAGTTGCCAAAGAGCATATGACCATGGTTGTTGTTACTCATGAACTTTCTTTTGCGAAAGAAGTTGCGACAAGAATTCTTTTTATGGATGAAGGTGCTATCATCGAAGAAGGAACACCAGAAGAACTTTTCAATCATCCAAAAACAGAACGTTTAAAAGCTTTTCTAGGAAAGATAGGGAGGTTGTAGAAAGGTGGGATAAAAATAAAAAAAAGAATAAAAAATTATTGGAAAGAAAGGGGACTTTATGAGTAAAATTAATGTTACTAGTGAAATTAAACCATTACAAAAAGTATTGTTACATCGTCCGGGAAAAGAACTTTTGAATTTAACACCGGATACGTTAGGAAATTTATTATTTGATGATATTCCTTATTTGCCAAATGCGCAAAAAGAACATGATGAATTTGCTAGAATCCTAAAAAGCAATGGAGTAGAAGTTGTTTATTTAGAAGATTTGATGGCTGAAGTTTTAGACTTAAGCGATGAGATAAAAATTAAGTTTTTAAGACAATTTATTTACGAAGCTGGAATTCGTACACCAAAATATAAAAATTTAGTGTTTGAATATCTTTATAGCATTAAAGATAGTAAAGAACTTGTTTTAAAAACAATGGAAGGAATTCAAATTTGGGAACTTAGTCGTAAAAAAAGAGAAATTGAGCTTTCTTTGGTTGACTTTGTTAGCGAAGAATCAAAATTCTTAGCAGATCCAATGCCAAACCTTTATTTTACAAGAGATAATTTTGCTAGCATTGGTCATGGAATTTCATTAAATAAAATGTATTCTGTTACGAGAAATCGGGAAACGATTTATGCGGAATATATTTTTAAATATCATCCAGAATATAAAGATCAAGTAGATTTCTATTATGATCGTTATTTACCACATCATATTGAAGGTGGAGATGTTTTAAATTTAAATGATCATATTTTAGCTATTGGAATTTCTCAAAGAACAACGGCAGAAGCAATTGATCAATTAGCAAAAAATTTATTCCGTGATCCAGCTTGTAATATTGATACTATTTTAGCATTCAATATTCCAAATAGCCGTGCATTTATGCATTTGGATACGGTATTTACTCAAGTAGATTATGATAAATTTACCTATCATCCAGGAATTATGGATACGCTTCAAGTATTTGAAATTACGGAAGGAGATATTCCAGATACGTATGAAGATTTAAATGTAAAAGAAATCAATGATAGTCTAGAAAATATTTTATCACATTATTTAGAAAGACCAATTACATTAATTCCATGTGCTGGTGGAGATAAAATCGCAGCGGAAAGAGAACAATGGAACGATGGATCAAATACGTTGTGTATTGCTCCAGGAGTTGTTGTTGTTTATGATCGAAACAATATGACCAATCAGACCTTAAGAGAATATGGACTTACGGTTTTAGAGCTTCATGGTGCGGAATTATCGAGAGGTCGTGGTGGACCGAGATGTATGAGTATGCCATTAGAAAGGGAAAAGTAATATGAATCTTTCAGGAAGAGACTTGCTTAAGTTATTGGATTATTCAAAAAGTGAAATTTTATATTTAATTGCTTTGGCAGAAGAATTAAAAAAAATGAAAAAAGAAGGAAAAGACCATCGGTATTTAGCTGGGAAAAATGTTGTTTTACTATTTGAAAAAGATTCGACTAGAACTCGTTGTGCTTTTGAAGTTGGAGCAATGGATCTTGGTATGGGAGTTACTTATTTAGGACCTACTGGATCGCAAATGGGGAAAAAAGAAAGCATTGCGGATACGGCTAGAGTTTTAGCTAGAATGTATGATGGTATTGAGTATCGTGGATTTCGTCAAGATCTTGTTGAAGAACTTGCAGAGTATTCTTCGGTTCCTGTTTGGAATGGTCTTACCGATGAATTTCATCCAACGCAAATGCTTGCGGATATGATGACGGTAAAAGAACATTTTGGAGAACTTGAAGGAAAGAAACTTGTATTTTTCGGGGATGCTCGAAATAATGTTGCGAATTCTTTGATGGTTGTTTGTTCGAAATTAGGTCTTCACTTTGTATGTTGTGGACCAAAAGAATTATTTCCAAAAGAATCTTTGGTTTCTACTTGTATGGAACTTGCCAAAGAAAGTGGTGGATCGATTACGCTTACCGAAGATCCTATGGTAGCAGCAAAAGATGCCGATGTGTTATATACGGATGTTTGGGTTTCGATGGGAGAAGATCCAAGTATTTGGGAAGAGAGAATTCATCTTTTGAAACCTTATCAAGTAAATTCTACTCTTATGAATCTTGCTCATGAGGATGCGATTTTCTTACATTGTCTTCCGTCTTTTCATGATACGAACACAACAATTGGAAAGGATATCGAAAACCGTTTTGGATTAAAAGAAATGGAAGTTACGAATGAAGTTTTTGAATCTTCAAAATCAAAAGTAATGGATGAAGCAGAAAATCGTTTACATACAATCAAAGCGGTTATGTATGCAACGATAAAATCATGAAAAAAAGAATGGTGATTGCTCTTGGGGGAAACGCTTTAGGAAAAACGCCAAAGGAGCAATTAGAACTTGTAAAAAAAGCGGCAAAAAGTATTGTTGATTTAACGGAAGAAGGATATGATATTGTCGTTACTCATGGGAATGGTCCACAAGTTGGGATGATCAACTTAGCAATGGAGTGTGCACATGAAGAAATAGATTTACCAGAAATGCCTTTTGCGGAATGTGGAGCGATGAGCCAAGGGTATATTGGATATCATTTACAACAATCGATTCAAAAGGAATTAAATCAAAGAGGAAAAAGAAAAAGTTGTATTACCATTATTACTCAAGTTTTGGTAGATAAAAAAGATCCAGCTTTTAAAAATCCAACCAAACCAATTGGTGATTTTTATACATTAGATGAAGCTAAACAAATGGAAAAAGAAACTGGGTATGTCTTTAAAGAAGACGCGGGAAGAGGATATCGAAGAGTGGTTCCTTCTCCAGAACCTAGTAAGATTATTGAAGCAAAAGTAATTAAGGATTTGCTTGATAAAAGAAATATTGTTGTTGCCGCTGGTGGTGGAGGAATTCCGGTTATCAAGTATCGAAATACCTTAAAAGGCGTTGATGCCGTAATTGATAAAGATAAAACAAGTGCACGGTTAGCCGTGGATTTGCGTGCAGACATTTTTCTTATTTTGACTGCAGTAGAAAAAGTTTGTATCCATTATAAAACAGAGAATGAACAAGCGTTAGATTTGATGGATGTTAAAATGGCAAATTCTTATATTGAACAAAAAGAATTTGCAGAAGGAAGTATGCTTCCAAAAATTGAAGCATGTCTTACGTTTGTAAAACATCATCGAAATGGACAAGCGATTATTACTTCTTTGGAAAAAGCGAAAGATGCTTTACTCGGAAAAACAGGTACGGTTATTGTTAGAGGAGGAGTACAGAAATGACCAAGAAGAAAAGGAAAGGCTTTTTAACAGCTTTTTCGATTATATTTATTTTGATTTTTGCTTTGGGTATTTTGTCTCATTTTTTACCAGAAGCACAATTTGATGGAGAAACCATTATCAATGGTAGTGGAGTTGTTGGAGCTTCGCTTTCTGATATTTTGTTATCTCCTATCTTAGGATTTGAAAATGCGATTGATGTTTGTATTTTCGTACTTATTTTAGGTGGTTTCTTAGCAATCGTTAATAAGACACAATCGTTAGAGACAGGAATTCAAGTTTTAGTAAAAAAATTAAAAGGGAAAGAACTTGTATTAATACCAATTTTAATGTTTATCTTTTCGGTTGGTGGAACTACCTATGGAATGTTAGAAGAAACGGTTGGATTCTATGCTTTGCTTTCTGCAACGATGGTTATGGCAGGTATGGATACTGTGGTTGCTTCGGCCATTGTTCTTTTAGGAGCAGGAAGTGGAGTTTTAGGTTCTACCATTAATCCATTTGCCGTAGGTGCAGCAGTTAGTGCCTTACCGGAAGGAATTGTTGTAAATCAAGCAATTATTATTGGACTTGGAGTTGTTTTATGGCTTACAACGTATCTTATTTGTACTTTATTTGTTGTTCAGTATGCCAAAAAAGTTATTAAGAAAAAAGGTTCTACGATTCTTTCTTTAAGAGAAAGAAAAAATATGGAACTTGAATATGGGGAACATGCAAATAAAGATGTAAAAGATGTTAAATTATCTGGAAAACAAAAAATCACGTTAGTTTTATTTGCCTTAACTTTTGTTGTTATGATTATCGGATTCATTCCATGGGGTGAATTTGAAATTACATTCTTTGATAGTTTTACCGGATGGCTTACAGGTTCTTCTCTTGGAAATTGGTATTTCTACGAAGCGGCTTTATGGTTCTTAGTTATGTCGGTTATCATTGGATTTATCAATCGTACAGGAGAAAAGCAATTTGTTGATACGTTTATTGATGGTGCTGATGATATGGTTGGCGTTATTTTAATTATTGCGATCGCTAGAGGTGCCTCTGTATTGATGCAACAAACGTATTTAGATAATTTTATTATTTATAATGCTGCTGAGTTTTTGAAAAATGTACCAGTTTAT
This sequence comes from uncultured Bacilli bacterium, assembly GCA_944364705.1. Lineage (GTDB taxonomy): Bacteria > Bacillota_I > Bacilli_A > RF39 > UBA660 > RUG12867. The sequence goes on from CALVWH010000159.1 coordinate 6,851, forward strand.
TTCTTTGCACCATTTAATTATTTGCTTCATGTTGTTCTATCTGTTCTAGTACCTTCTAGTTCTGGTCTTGCAACGTTATCCGCTCCAATTGTTGGACCGGTTGCAAATCAACTTGGATATAGTGTAGAAGGAACCATTATGGGAATTGTTGCAGCAAATGGTCTTGTTAATTTAATTACTCCTACTTGTGGTGCAATCATGGGTGGTCTTGCATTAGCTAAAGTAGAATATCCAACTTGGGTAAGATTTGCTTTTAAAATTGTATTAACAGTAGCTTTAGTTAATATTGCAATTATTACAATTGCTATGATGATTTTATAAAGATTCGATAAGAATCTTTTTTTTCTGTGTGTTTTTTGTTTCCTCTTTTTTCCTTTTTGAATATCTTATTATAGAAGGAGGGAAATATGAATAATTGTAATAATGAAAATTCGAGCATTTATCAAAGTGCTTTGCAAAAAATACAATGTGATAGTAAATTTAAACCGACATGCTGTGTTGGCCCTATCGGACCTACTGGACCAACAGGTCCGGCCGGTGGTCCTATTGGTCCAACAGGAGCTACCGGACCGACAGGAATCACTGGTCCAACAGGTGTTACAGGACCGACGGGCCCAACAGGGCCAACGGGACCTGCAGGAACTGGAATAAGTGCACAAGGTTTTTATAACACTCCACAAGAGCTTTTTGCTGCTCATCCAGTTGGTAGTATTGGTGAGGCTTATGTTGTTGGAAGTAATTTATATGTATGGAATCCAGATTTAAATACTTGGAGTAATACAGGAGTTATTGCTGGTCCAACGGGACCAACAGGGGCTACCGGACCAAGTGGAGTAACCGGACCA
>CALVWH010000160.1 GCA_944364705.1 uncultured Bacilli bacterium
TTTATAGATATTTCTTTTGATTTTATTGCAAAAAGTTAAAAATATGATATACTTTAGTAAATTGATATTTGTATCAATCGTCAAGAGAGGCAAAAAAGTTGTAAATAACTACTTCGTTGGCACCAAAATACATAATCGATACACCAGACGAGAAAACGATTAAATCGACTATAATGGGTCGATTTTTTTATGCCTAAGTATTAAGGTTTTAAGAAAAGTATGATATAATATAAATATTCATAAAATATGAAGAAGCATAGAAACACTCATGTAACTACAAGGAGGAAAATAAAATGAGGATATTCTATATGTTTGGTCGGTTTATGCAAAATGGAAAATGGAAAACGGAAGAAGAAGTGCCTGATTTTGCTGGTTGTATGATGCAAAAAGACAACAGCAATGAGATTTGGGGTTATCAAAGTGAGCTATACACTCTTGATACCAAAGAAGTAAAAAAGATGGGCAAATTAGGAATGTGTGCAGTAGAAGCAGCAGGAGGAGGAAGTAGGATAAGATTCATTAGAGGATTTTATAATATAGAGAAGAGTCAGTTAATGTTCTTAAAAATGACGCCATCTGTAATACTGGATCCGCTGATGTATGTTTTTCAAGATGTAAACAAGGAAGGAATATGGTCAGCAATAGATCCTATTACCAAAAAATTCTTCAGCAAAAGAGCACTTGGCAGCGGAATTTGGCAAGTGGCCGACGGAAAAGCAACGATTTCAATCAAAGAGGAAATAGACGAGAAAATAAAAAGATGGAAAGCAGATGATATTAAAATCGTATACGAAGAGCTTAGTGCAAGAGAACATCCTATGAATGAAATGTTGATAAATCATATAGAAGAATACAAAAAATTCTGGGAATATGATTTTGAACAGTTAGAAGAAATATGTGGGATGGTTTGCATCTCTAAGCGGAAGAGGAATGTAGAATGAAATTGTTGTAGAAAAAAAGAAATCCAAATCATAACCACCCGTTTTACAGGTGGTTATGATTGTTTAATTTTCGTAAACAACCATAGATAAAACACCAATGATGTATCATCTTTTAATATAAACATCTAGAAAAATTACAATTTTTTCGCATATATCATTGCTAAATAAAAAAGACAATGTTACAATTTAAAAAGAAAAATTTTACAAAAGGTGAAAAATGAAAACAACTAAACAATTGTTAAAATATAAAAACAAACCGATTATAAAAAGGCTTGTCAAAGTTCTTTATAAAATAAAAAGCAAATTTTTTCTTTCTAAACCATGGAATGAAGATACTGAAAGTGAAATAAACAGAGAATTTCCAAATGAATCAGAACAAAAAGAAGTTAAAGAATTATTAAAAGAATTGTTAACAAGAAATAATAATTTGCTTGAAACACTAAACATTAGAATGTTAAATAAAGAATTAGTAAAGTTATTTGGAACAGCTAAATTAGAAAGAATAATTACTGATGAACTATTACAAAAAGGCATATTAGAATTATCTAAAGAAGAACTACAAGTTTACAATTATCTACTAAATTATAATGTAGTAGATTTCAATGAGCGAATTGGAAATTTATACACAACTTCTTGTAAAGATTTAAATTTAGAAGAGCTACAAAGCTTAAATGAAAAAGAAAGATTAAAAGCAATTAGTATTATTTTAAGTAATAGTGAGTTTAATTTAAGAATTTTAAATAAATTAGACGACTATTATGAGAAAAGAAAAGAAATGTGTCAGCAGATAATAGAAAACCCTAAAATAGCTGAAGAAGAATATGAAAAAAATATAAATTCTGAAGAAGAACTATCTATTTTCCCTTTTGGATTTCTACATGAAATACAAGATTTAAGTGATTTAGATAGGATAAGATATGGGATCATTGAAGCAAAATATGGGATGAACTTAGAAAAAGCAAAGAGTCTATGCAACGCTTTCGGAGATAACATAGACAAAATAGAACAATCAGAAGATACAAGAATAATTAAAGAATTAAAAACAATATTGCAAGAAGATAATATTGATAGATTAAAACAAATAAGTTTAGATGAAGATTATGCTAGTTATGAAGGTACAATTAATATTGTAGCGAATTTAAAAAATGCATATTTGCACAAATATCAAGAACATTTATATCAAATTAATGAAGATGATTATATTGGCACACAAAGTGTTAAAATAAAAAGGAAGAAAACTGATGTAAAAATTTATAATGTTTTAGGAAAAAACAATGATAGAGCAGACTTTAATATGATATTAACTTCATTAGGAGGAATTTACTATATAAACCATAATTACAATGATTTAAAAACTGACTGGGATAGAGCAGATAAAAACCATACTATATCATGCTCATATATAGGAAATGATTTTCTTGGATTAGTTGATGAAAGTTACTTATTAGCATTTTCTGATATAAAAGAAAACGAATTGATACAAGCTAAAAATAAGGATGCAGGGACTATAGATTGTCCTTTTGAAAAATGGGACGTACTGATAAATAATAAATTTTTAATACCTCAAGAAGAAATAAATACTTCTAAACTATATAATGAATTACTTATTGAAAGAAAAGTTGAAAGAGATGGCAAACTAGTAAATCGAATCCCTACTTTTGCAGTATATATAGCAGAATCTATTGATGATATTAATGATGATAAAAATTACAGATGGAAATCAACAAAAAGATTAGCAGCAGAATTAGGTATTCCAATTGCAGTAATAGATGGGACACAATGTACAAAATTAGAGTTTGAAAAAATACAAAAAATGGTTAGAGCTGTAAAAGAAGAAAGGAAAATGGATTTGATTCCAGAAATTATTCACAAACTAGAAAATAATAGAGCTGCTCAAATGGGAGTCTTAAAAAATGTAAGAAATGAAATTTTTTCTAATGCAAAAATAAAAAAAATACTAGAAGAAATTATTGGAACAATAATAAGTTCTGATATTGATACTTTTAATAAAGGAATTGAAGAATTTGCAAAAGTTACTAAAAAAATTAAAAGTACTTATCCAGAAAAAACTGATGAATATATTGAAAGATGTAAAACATATGACTATAATGCATATTTAGATAGATTAAAGATATTATTTAGTTCCAGAAACGGATTAAATGAAAATGCATCTTCAGAAATAAGAGAAAATACAATAGATAATCAAATACAACAATATAGTAAAGAAATAGATTTATAATAATACAAAGTCTTACAAACAATAAAACAATTTTTATACTAAGAATTACAATAGGAGTACTAATAATATTTTTTAGATTTAAAATTGAAATAAAAAAAGATTTTACATAAAAAACAAGGAGCCAAAAAATGAATGGAATAATAATAATAAACAAAAATCAAGGATACACATCACACGACATAGTACACAAAATAAAAAAAATATCAAAAGAAAAAGTAGGGCACACAGGAACGCTAGACCCAATGGCACAAGGA
>CALVWH010000161.1 GCA_944364705.1 uncultured Bacilli bacterium
GAAGTGGCTCAACTTGGTAGAGCACTTGGTTTGGGACCAAGGGGTTGCAGGTTCAAATCCTGTCTTCCCGACCATTTTGATTGTTAACCTTGATCATCAAGGTTTTTTTGTGCCCAGTTTAACAAAAAAATGTCAAAGAAACAAACAAATCTTTTCTGTCTATTTTATTCGTGTTATAATGAAAAAGATAGGATGGTGAAAATATGAAAGAAGAATTAAGAGACATTTTACTTATGGGACTTGGTGCTATGTCATTAACGAGTGAAAAAGCAAAAGAAATAAAAGAAGACTTAATTCAAAAAGGTGAAGAAGCCTATAAAAATGGAATAATTTTGAATGAAGAATTAAAATATAATTTAAAAGAAAAAATCTTTTCAAATGAAGATTCAAAAACAGAACTAACCGAAGAAGAAGTTATAAATTATTTTCAAACATTAAGTGAAGAAGAAAAGAAATCCTTCTTACAAAAACTTACCGAAGAGAAAGAAGAAACTAAAAAATAGTATCCTTCACTATTTTTAAAAAAGAGAAAACATAGAAAGGGATGATATAAGAATGAAAAATGAAGTAAAAAGATTACATCAAATCATTAAAGTAATTCGTTCTTATCATTTACTGAAAGACTTTTCTCCAGAAAATTTACGAAAAGCGATTGAAGCATTAGGACCAACTTTTATTAAAATTGGTCAGATTGCTTCTGCTAGAGAAGATTTGTTTCCAGAAGAATATACGAAAGAATTAAGTAAACTTCGTAGTCAAGTAAAACCAATGCGTTTTTCTATCGTTAAAAACTTAATCGAATCCGAATATCATCAAAAATGGGATTCTGTTTTTGCTTCCATTGATAAAGAACCACTTGGCTCTGCTTCCATTGCTCAAGTTCATAAAGCAACGCTACTTTCCGGAGAAACCGTAGCGGTAAAAATTCAAAGAGAAAATATTGAAGAAGCAATGTGCTTAGATATCAAATTATTAAAAAAAGCTATTTCTATTTTAAACGTTCAAAAATTTTTAGGAGATATCATTGATTTAAACGATGTGTTAGATGAAATGTATGAAACTGCAAAAAAAGAAATGAATTTTAAAATTGAAGCAGAAAATATGATTCGTTTTTCACAAAATCAAAAAGATATTTTATATATTGAAACTCCAAAAGTTTATGAAAAGCTTAGCACGTCAAGAATATTAGTCATGCAATATGTGACTGGACTAGAAATTTATCGAAAACAAGAATTAATCGATTTAGGATATCAATTAGATGAAATCGCATTAAAACTGGCCGATAACTATTTAAAACAAGCCTTAGAAGATGGTTTCTTCCATGCAGACCCACATGCCGATAATATAAAAATAGATCAAGGAAAAATTATTTATCTAGATTTTGGAATGATGGGCATTTTAAGTAAAAATGACCGAGAAATTTTAGTCGACTGTATGAAATCCATTATTTCAGGAGATATCGAAGGGGTAGAACATGCACTTCTTTTGCTTAGCGTTTCTTCCTCTTCCATTGACTATATGCGCCTTCGAAAAGATCTACAACTTATTTTAGAAAGACATCAAAAAAAAGAAATCAAAGATATCGATATCAAACAATTTTTTTATCAACTTTTATCTTTACTAGCCGATAATCATATCAAACTTTCTAGAGACATTACCATGTTAATTCGAGGAATTATTGTTTTAGAAGGAACCTTAGAAGATCTATATCCAGAAATTTCTTTAATGCAAGTTTTCCGTAATCATGTAAAAAACTTACCAATGGTTTCCGAAAATACAGTAACCGAATTAGCAAAAGAAGGATTAAAAAGTAGTACAAGTTTTTTATCCTTACCAAACGAAATGCTCCATTTAATTAAAGGAATTAACCGTGGAGAAATGCGATTTAATATCGAAATCAACGATTCGAAACATCAAATGGATAAAATGGAGGGAATTGTTGAAGAATTTATTATTACCATTTTAGATGTTGCTTTCATTGTTGGAACAAGTTTAATTGTTATGAACAATAAAGACAATCTTCCATTTATTTTCTATCTTTATATGACCGGTAGTGTATTATGTACCGTATGGCTTTTATATAAAATGATCTTACGCAAATTCAAAAGAAAGTAAATCTTTCTTTTTTGCTTTGAAAAAGAAAATCATGTATAATAAAAAAAGAGGTGATAGCATGAAGTTGATTTCTTGGAATGTTGGTGGATTTCGTGCTTGTTTAAAAAAAGGATTTGCTGATTTTTTTAAACAAGAAAATGCCGATATCGTTTGTCTTCAAGAAGCAAAAGTAACAGAATCTGAATTAGATTTTTTCCCAGATTCATATGCTTACTATTTAAATCCAGCAGAAAAAAAAGGATATTCTGGAACACTTGTTTATACCAAAGAAAAACCAATAACCGTAACTTATGGAATCAATAAAGAAGAATTTGATCACGAAGGAAGAGTGATCACCTTAGAATATCCAGAATATTATTTAGTTAACGTTTATACCCCAAATTCAAAGAAAGAATTATTACGCTTAGATTACCGAATGGAATGGGAAGATGCTTTTTTAGATTATGTGAATCAATTAAAAGAAAAAAAAGAATGCATTATTTGTGGAGATCTTAATGTAGCACATCAAGAAATTGACATTAAAAATCCAAAACAAAACTTAAGAAATGCGGGCTTTACGATTGAAGAAAGAGAAAAATTCACTCGTTTGTTAGAAAACGGTTTTACCGATACCTTTCGTCATTTTCATCCAGAAGAAGTAAAATATACTTGGTGGAGTTACCTATTTAAAGCGAGAGAAAGAAATGCCGGATGGAGAATTGATTATTTTCTTGTTACCGATACCTTATTAACAAAAGTAACCGAAGCAAAAATTTATACCGATGTTTTAGGAAGCGATCATTGTCCGATTGGTTTGGTATTAAAATAGGAGGAAACGATGTTAGAAGAAGTAAAGAAAAATATGCGAAAAAACGAACAATTTTTATCTTCTTATGCCACAAAAAGCAAAGATGCTATTCGTTTTAAAGAAGAAATAGAAGATCTTAGACCAGCATTTTTTCGTGATACTGACCGGGTAATCCATTCTCTTTCTTATTCGAGGTATTTAGATAAAACTCAAGTATTTAGTAACGTCCATAACGATCATATTACCAAACGGATTATTCATGTACAGATGGTTAGTAAAATTGCTCGAACCATTGGTAGAGCTTTAAATTTAAATGAAGATTTAATTGAGGCTATTTCCTTAGGACACGATATTGGACACACTCCTTTTGGACATCCGGGAGAAAAAATCTTAAGTGATCTTAGCCTTCAATATACAGGTCGTTACTTTAATCATAACATTCATAGTGTTCGCACCTTTATGAGATTAGAATCTGGTGGAAAAGGAAAAAATTTGTGCTTGCAAACGTTAGATGGAATTATGTGCCATAATGGAGAATTTATGTTAAATGAATATCACTCGATTCCAAAAGATAAAGAAAAATTTTTAGAAGAAATGGAAAAAAGTTATGTTCAAAAAGATTTTGTAAAAACATTAAAACCAATGACCTTAGAAGGATGCGTTGTAAGAATTAGTGATGTGATTGCTTATCTTGGAAAAGATATCGAGGATGCGATTTTGCTAGGAGTGATTCAAAGAGAGGAAATTCCAAAGCATATTCGCGAAGTTTTTGGAAATGATAATAGAGAATTTATCAATACGGTTATTTTAGATGTAATTTCTCAAAGTTATGGGAAAACTTATATTACGTTTTCCAAAGAAATTTTTAAAGCAATTGTCGATTTGAAAAAATTTAATTATGCACATATTTACGAAAAAGCCAATTCAAAAGAACAATTACAAAAATACCGAGAAATGTTTACGTTTTTATTTGAAACTTATCTAGAAGATCTTCAAAATAAAAATGAACATAGTAGCATTTATACAGTCTTTTTAAATACTATGGATCAGGAATATCTTCAAACGGAAAGCAATGAACAAAAAATTATTGATTTCCTTGCTGGAATGACTGATGATTATTTTATGAAAGAATATCAACTTAGAAAAAAAGGTTTATAATTTTTTTTAACTACGATATAATAGAATAGGTGATAAGATGAATGACGTTCTAATTCTTGGAGCAGGACCAGCTGGAATTAGTGCTGCTTTGTATACAAAAAGAGCAAATATGTCAACCATTGTTTTGCACAACAATCAAAGTAATTTGCAAAAAGCTTACCAAATTGATAACTATTATGGAGTTGGAAAAATAAGTGGCAAAGATTTATATCAAAAAGGAATTGAACAAGCAAAAGCACTTTCTATTCCTGTTTTCGAAGAAGAAGTTTTACAAATTACGGAAGAAGAAGGGTTTACGGTTACCACAACAAAGAATGTTTATCATGCGAAAAATTTGGTTTTAGCAACCGGTAAGTATCGAAAATTGCCTTCCATTCCAGGATTAAAAGAAAATATTGGACAAGGAATTAGTCTTTGTGCAATCTGTGATGCCTTTTTTTACAAAAATAAAAAAGTGGCGATTTTAGGAGAAGGCGAGTTCTTACATCATGAAGCGATAATTTTACAAAAAGTTACTTCGGATGTTACGTTATTAAGTAATGGAAAAGAAGAAAAAGATTCCATTTCCAAAAAAATAGAAAACGTTGAAGTTTCAAGTGGGGTTGTAGTTACCTTTGAAGATCACACAAAGATGACGTTTGATGGCTTGTTTTTAGCTTACGGAGTTAGTGATATTGATACGTTATCAAGTACGTTAGGAATCATGAAAGAAAAAAATTTTATCAAAGTGGATGAAAATAATCAAACCAATATTCCAGGAATTTATGCTTGTGGTGATCTTACTGGTGGAACTTTACAAGTAGCCAAAGCAGTTTATGAAGGAATGAATGCTGCCTTAGCAATAATAAAGAAAGAAGGGAAAAAATGAAAGTAATTGAAATAACAAAAGAAAACTATCAAAAAGAAATTGAAAATGCCGAAGGGAAGATTTTTATCGATTTTTATGCGGATTGGTGTATGCCATGTAAACGCATGTCTCCAATTGTAGATCAAATTGCAGAAGAAAATCCAGACGTAAAATTTGTTAAAGTAAATATTGATGAAAATGAAGATTTAGCGCGAACTTATGGAATTATGAGTATTCCAACATTTGTTTATATGGAAGATGGTGCCGTTGTTTCTAAAAAAATTGGAATGATGCCAAAAGAAGAACTAATGAATCTAATAAAAAAATAGCAAGTTTGTAATCTTACGTTTGTAAGAATTACATTCTTGCTTTTTTTGTATATATTTTTTTTTCTTTTGAAAAAGAAAGAAGTTCTTGGTATATTCTAGTAGCAATCATTCCATAATAATCATAGTTTTCTTGTTGTACTTCAATTTGTTTTTCTATAAAATTATGAACATCTTGTTTTGATGGATATTTTTTCATAATCCAAAATAGTGTTTCATAAATATCTCGAATAACCATGGCTTCTTTGCCTTGTAGTTTTAATATTTTCTGGTATTGATCTTGAATATATTTGATGAAATCTTTATCAATTTCTTGTTTTTTTTCCATAACAACCTTCCTTCTATTTTTATCATAACACGTTTTCTTTCTTTTGTAAGTTTACAGTTCTTATTTTTTTTACTGTCAAAAATTGTCAAAGCAATGATTTTGTTGACACAAATAGAAAAGACTGTGTTAAAATTAAAATAAGGAGGGATGGAAAATCATTATATAAGTTTTTCATTTACTAGTGATGAAAAACTTTATATAAGAGCCAATAGGCAAGTTACAAAAGTAACTTTTAGAAAGGAAGAATAAAATGTTAAAATCAAAGGTTGGTTATAGTGTAGAAGCGGATAGTTTTGCTTCAGGAAAAGAAACTGCAAGTAAAACTATGAGCGAAGGTATGGCTCCAAAAGTAGGGATGCTATATAGTTCTTGTTTATACAATCAAGAAGAATTAATCAAAGGGGTTAAAAGTGTTTACCCTAATATGCCAGTAATCGGTTGTACTTCTTCTGGTGCAATCATTGTTCCAGATGGAATTATCTCTGGGGAAAAAGGGTTCTCTGGAATGATGGTATTAGAAGATGCCGATATGAATGTTGCTGTTGCTGGAATGGAACGTGGAGAAGATCCAAGAGAGACTGGTAGAAAAATTGCGATTGAAGCAGTTAAAAAATCAGGATCTATGATTCGCCCTTCTTACTTTTATATGGTTGCTTCTCCAAAAGAAGAAGAATTCTATTTAAAGGGAATCGAAGATGTTATTGGACGTGTTCCATTCTTTGGTGGAAGTGCTGCTGATGATACCGTAGAAGGAAATTGGAAAATCTTTTGTGAAGATAAAGTTTTCTCAGATGGTTGTGCCGTTGCTTTCTTCTATACGGATAAGAAAGTGTCTACAGAATATACGGGTGCATATCGTGAAACGAAAGATATGGGAATTATTACCGCAGTAGATAATCATCGTACATTAAAAGAAATTAATGGAGAACCTGCACTTACGAAATATGCGCAGTGGAGAGGATTAAATGAAGAGGATTTGAAAGGATCAAATTTACTTTCTGCGACCATTGCTTCACCACTTGCAGTTAAAGATATTTTAGGAAGTGTTACGGCTATTCGTCATCCAATGGTTGGAAATGAAGATCATTCTATGAATATTGGAAACAACCTAGAAGTTGGAACTTGTGTTGTTCGTATGGAAGCAACGGTTGATGAACTTATTGAATCAACGAAAAATGCAATGACAGCAGTAAAAGAAGAATTAGGAGAAAAACCAGGAGCTTATTTCTTAGTTCACTGTGGTGGTAGAAAACTAGGAATTGGAGATCGTATGGAAGAAGTATATCATCATTTAAAAGATGCTGCTGGGGAAACACCATTTATTACGATCTTTACGTTTGGTGAATATGGTTATAGAGATCATAGTGCCAATACTTGTGGTGGATTAATGCTTTCATTCACTGCATTTGAAGAATAGAAAGGAATGCATATGAAGAATTTAATAGGAAATGAATGGGTTGACGCAAGTGACGGATCTACCGTTGATGTTGTTAATCCTGCGACAAATGAAGTAATTGCTAGTGTGCCAAACGCAACAAAAGAAGATGTTGATAAAGCAGTTAAAATTGCTGCAGAAGCACAAAAGACTTGGGAAAAGATTTCTATTTATGAAAGAGGTAGAATCTTAGAAAAATATATTGATTTGGTTGAAGCAAATGCGGATTCTCTAGCAAGTCTTTTGTCTGCAGAAACTGGAAAACCAATTAAAGAAGCAAAAGCTGAAATTGGTAATATTCGTATGTTTGTTTCTGCTTATGTAGAAAGAGCAAAACATTTATATGGAATTCATATTCCAGAAGGGCAAGAACCAGGACAAGAAAAGTCAATCCAATTTACAACAAGAGCTCCTCTAGGAGTTGTTGCTTGTATTATTCCATTTAACTTTCCATCAGATTTATTTCATCAAAAGGTTCCATCTGCTTTAATTATGGGGAATGCTGTTATTGTAAAACCTTCAACAGTAAATCCATTAACTTTAATTAAATTAGTCGATTTATTAAGACAAGCAGGAGTTCCTGCAGGAGTTATTGAAGTTCTTACAGGAAGTGGATCGGTATGTGGAAACGCATTATCTTCTCATCCACTTGTTCATTTAGTAAGTTTAACTGGAAGTACTCCAGTTGGAATTGAAACTATGAAAAATGCGGCTTCTCATTTAGCTCATGTTATGTTAGAGTTAGGTGGAAATGATGCTTTCATTTTACATAAAGATGGAGATGTTGATTTAGCGGTTAATGAAACTGTTTGGGGAAGACTCTATAATACTGGACAAGTTTGTTGCGCTAGCAAAAGATTTTTAATTCATAAAGATGTAAAACAAGAATTTATTACCAAAATGGTAGAAAAAATTCGTTCTTTAAAACAAGGAGATCCATCGGATCCAGAAACGGATATTGGATGCCTTATTAGTGAAAAAGCAGCGATCGAAGTAGAAAAACAAGTAAATGAAACGGTTGCTGCTGGGGCAACGATTGTTATTGGTGGACATAGAAACGGGGCTTTCTATGAACCAACGATTTTGGATAATGTAACGAAAGATATGGAAGTTGCAAAAGACATGGAAATCTTTGGACCAGTTATTTCTATTATTGAATATGAAGATATAAAGGAAGCAATTGAAATTGCAAATCAATCTTCATTCGGACTTTGTGGAAATATTATTACAAGAGATATGAAAACAGCAATGAATGTTTCTTATGCTCTTGAATGTGGAGCCGTTGTAGTAAATGGTGCAAGTTTCTATCGTTCTGCAGAAATGCCTTTTGGAGGATGGAAACATTCTGGAATTGGAAATGAAGGAATTGCTACAACACTTCAAGAAATGTCAAGAATTAAAACGATTGTTTTAAAAAATGTATTAGACTAAAAAAACAGAATTTATTTCTGTTTTTTTTGAGGCTAAAATTTTTGTGAATGAATTATAATCAGGAATTCTGACTACATGTTTGAAATAGTTTTGTATAATCATTTGTTTTTTGATTATGTTTAAATAAATCCTTATGGTTTCATTTTTCTACAATAAGGAAATAAAAAACAAAATTGTAAAGAATCTTTTCTTTTCGATTTTTATCAAGAAAAGTATGATATAATAAAAAAAGAATAAGGTGATTTATGTTAGCGTTTTTTCTTTTAATTTTAGGTTTTGTTTTAATTATTAAAGCAGCGGATCTTTTGGTCGATGCATCGGTTTCGATCGCAACGCATTTTAAAGTTCCTAAAATGTTAATTGCGCTTACGATTGTTTCTTTTGGTACGTGTGCACCAGAAGTAGCCATTTCTTTTCAAAGCGTTGCTTCTAGAAATGGAACGATCGCTTTTGCGAATATTGTAGGAAGCTGTATTGTGAATGTTTTTTTTATTATAGGACTTGCGTCTGTTTTAAGGGCCATTCGTGTAAAACATCGAACGGTGAAAAAGGAGTTACCAATTCTTGTAATCATTACTGCGGTATTTTCTGTGCTAATGCTAGATAGTTTGTTTAATCCTTTAACACCGAATGATTTTTCTAGATCGGATGGAATTATTTTAGTATTGTTTTTTAGCATGTTTGTTTTATATTTGATTTCTCTTGTTCGAAAAGGAAAGGAAGATCATGAGGAAGAGGCTCCGAAATATTCGATTGCGAAATCTTTAGTTTTCTTACTTTTATCCTTGGTTGTTATTACATTTAGTAGTGATTTGATTGTTGACAATGCACAGAAAATTGCCCTTTCGTTTGGAATTAGTGAAAAAATAATTACGATGGTTTTTATTGTTATCGGAACTTCTCTTCCAGAAATGTTTATGACGGTAAGTAGTGCTCGAAAAGGGGAATTTGATCTTGCGATTGGTAATATTATTGGAACCAATATTTTTAATATTTGTATTGTTCTTGGACTTCCAGTAGCACTTTATGGAAAAGTTCCATTAACAGACTTTTCTTTTGTTGATGTTCTTGCGGTTATGGGATCTTCTTTATTACTTTATTTATTTTCAAAAAATGATCGATGTATTTCTAAAAAAGAAGGTTTTTCTATGATTTTCATTTTTGTTCTTTATTATTTATATGTTTTTTTCTGTTAGTTTTCTAGTATTTATTATAATGAAAGATATTATAGGAAAGGAAACTTTTGGGGTTTTAAATAGGAAAAATACTTAATATATTTTAGTAATTAAAATTTATTGATAAATGATTATTTTTGTATTAGAATATATCTAAACTTTTGACTTTGGAGTGATTTGTGTGGATAGTATTCAAATAGAAAATATTAAAGAAATTGATTATTTAAAAAGAATGTTAGATAGAGTAAAAGCTTATGGTATTGATATTAGTGAATATTATAATGAATTATATAACATAATTGATGATTATGAAAAGAAGAAAAAAAATGAGTTAAATATACCAAAAGATAAGTTACATTTAACTATGAATGTTGATAGTGAATATGAGCTTAGCATTAACCTTAATTTTCTTTCTATTAAACTAAATTGGTGCACATTATTTTTATCTCTTATGGATATAACTGAAAACTGGAATTTAGATATCGATATAGATGAAACTTTCTATTTAGTATATAATAATGTAGAAAGTATTCTTGAATCTATTTATGATATAGATATTCAAGAAAAAGTAGTTATTAAATATTACGATTTAATTTTGAAAAAAATACTTAAGGATTATAAAGAAAATAAATATAACTATTTGGAAGAGTATAATGATTTAACGAAAAATAATTATTTAAAAGATAGTGTTATGAGATTTTTAAGAAACAAAAATATTGTATTTGATGAAAATATAAATTGCTATAGTCTAAAAGATATTATAGAAAAATTCTTTATTCCAGATAATAATAAAAAATGCGAAATTGATATAGAAGAATATAAAAACGATATAATAGATATTAATAATGTAAGTGGTATAAAAAATTTGCTGTTTTCTATTAAAAACTTTTGTCAAACTACTATTAAAAACAAGCAAAGTATAGCAGTGAAAAATATTAAAAATCTAAAAAGAAAAAAAATTTTTTTAAACTTTTTTTGTAAAAAATATTTAATTAAACGTTTTGAATTAACAGAGGATTATTTTGAAGCTTTTAAAGATATAGATTTATCATATTTTGGTAATATTTATACAATGAAAAAAGTTGTAGATAAAATTTATAATCATGAGTCTAAAGATAAAATAATGGGATTATTAGACTTAGATCGTTTAAATGAGCATGTTATTTTTAGGATTATAAATAAAAATTTCAGCTTTATAGATTTTAATGGGTTAAATTTAAGTTCTATAGATTTTACTGATGTTAATATTTTTAGTTCGGATTTAAGTAAAACAAAAGCACGAATAGATCCACAAAAAGTTGATAATCTTGGCTGGTGTTATTTAGAAGAGTGCTATGTAATTAATAATTTTAATGGATATTCTAAGGATCAAATGCCTATTTTAATTGGGGCAATATTAGTAAATAGTTTTGACGAAATTTTTTGTTTAGAAATCAAACTAAAGTTGGGTATGGATATAAACTGTATTTGTGAATATAAATCTTTTAATTATTATACTAAAACAGCTGCTATAAAAAACGATTGTCATATTAATAAGTCTAAGAGATTAAACATTACAAAAAAATGAAATTGTAGGGCTAAATGGATGATAAAAGAATAAATGGTTATAAAAGAATGAGAATTATGTTAAATTTATTTATTCTTAAATGTTATGTATCAATAATTAGTTTAACTAAAGCAATTAAAAATATTTCTTGTGAAGTAAGGAAATGTGATTTCATCGCATTATGAGACTACTTAGTAGTGATAAAACTATTTTATTTATCTGTGAAACTTTTTTTGATATGATATTTTCTCTTTTTATTTTATCATGTCTTTATTTTTGTTTATTTTATTAATTCCATTGGTTTTGATGTAAAAATAAATTTAAGGTGATTGAATCTTCAAATTTTCGATATATCAAGAGTAACCGATATGTTTTATATGTTCTCTTATCGGAATAATTAATTTTATAATTATTTTAACGAGAGGGTTCAGAATATTTTTTATTTCTATCAATTTCTCTTAAAATAGTAGAATGATTTCTGTTAATTTCTTTAGCTATTTGATTAATGGATTTATTTTCATTTAATCCGTCTTCTATATTTTTTCTATCTTCATAAGATAGATGGCAATAGTTTGTCATGTTT
>CALVWH010000162.1 GCA_944364705.1 uncultured Bacilli bacterium
AGTGTATGTAATGAGCAAAATAAGGAAGTAAAGGATTTAAGTATAAGAAGATGGGAATGTCCGAAATGTCATACGATTCATGACCGAGATTTTAATGCATCCGTTAATATCATGTTTGAAGGTTTAAGAAAATATATGAAAGAGGTCGAACGAAAAGTCTATTAAAATTTTGACAAAAGAAAAAACAAGTAGGGTCGCGACGGTCCGATATTGGTCTATGGAGAAGTCTTAGATTTCGAAGAAGTAGAAAAAGCTTACCGTGAGGTAAGCTATGTCAAAATTTATGTTGACTTTTGTTCTATGTCTAACTATGCCATGATGAATTAGTATTCAAATTTTTATAGTTCACATTTTCATATGATTAATATCATAAGAAAAAAACATATTTAAAAGTTATTCCATTACATTGGAATAACTTTATAAAAAATATATATAATAGTATAATGTAAATGAGGTGATTTTGATGTTGATTAGAGAAAAATATTTATCCAAAATTCGAGCTTTTTATCATACGGAATCCTTAATAAAAATAATATATGGAATGCGTAGAAGTGGTAAATCAGTTATCCTAACTCAAATAATGGATGAAATTATTAAATCGGGTGTTAACAAAGATCATATAATTTATATTAATTTTGAATCCTTAAAATATGACTTTATAAAAAATGCGAAAGACTTATACAATTATATTGAATCATTAAAAAATGATAAGGATAATTATTATGTCTTCTTAGATGAAATACAGAAAGTAGAAGATTTTGAAAAAGGAATTAATTCTTTGAGAATTACTGACAATTATAGTATTTTCATTACAGGATCAAATAGTAGGGTGACACTTCTTGAATTATCAACTGACCTATCTGGTAGATATGTTAGTTTTAGAATTAATCCTCTGTCATTTAAAGAAATTGTGGAACTGACAAATACCAAAGAAAAAGATTATGAAGAACTATTGTTTGATGTTTTTAAATGGGGAGGTCTTCCTCAAAGATTTTTATTCGAAAATGATAAAGATAAAATTAGTTATTTGTCTAGTGTATATGATTCAATTATTTTAAAAGATATCGTTGAAAGACTTGGAATTAAAGATATAGCATCTTTTAATAAAGTCTTACAATATATGTTGGATACAGAATCTAGAGAGTTTTCTAGAGATAATATAATTGAATATTTAAAGAAAGAACATCATGAAATTGCAAATGATACTTTATATAATTATTTAGAAGCTTTCTCGTCAACGTTTATTATGAATAAAGTTTATCGATATGATATTCATGGAAAAAATATTTTAAAAACTTTAAACAAATATTATGCGAATGATTTAGGAATCAAACAAATTAAAACGAATAATGAAAATATTAATTATTCAGTGTCACTAGAAAATATTGTTTACAATGATCTTATCAGTAAAGACTATAAAGTTTTTATTGGTAAAACAAAAAAGGGAGAAATTGATTTTATTGCATCAAAAAACAATAGGTTTAAATATATTCAAGTTTGTTTGGACTTAAGTGAAGAAAACACGAGAATAAGAGAATTTAGTGCTTTTGATGAAATTGAAGATAACGAAAAATATATTATAACATTAACGAAAAACGACTATTCTACGGATACTATTAAGCAAATTAATATATTCGACTTTTTAATGAATGATGATTTTTAATAAAAAAATAGAAGGAAATCCTTTTAATATAAAACTTTATTTTTTATTCAGTGTATTTCATATTTTCATTAATCAACCTTTTTAAAAAAATTGCATACAAATAAATTTTATAGTATAATTATACTGAGGTGGTTATCTTGAATTTTATAAAAAAACATAAAAAGGGAGTTATTATTACAACGATTGTTCTCCTTGTTTTTCTTATTTTAGCTGTTATTTTCATTAATAAATTTGTCCTTTATCATGGAAGTAGTTATGGAGATCGCTTAGATGGAATAGAAGAAGTAAAATTAAATGATGATAAATTTCGCTCGATCGAAGAAAAATTAAAAGATCAAGAAGGAATTTCTAGTGCTAGTGCAAGCTTGAATGGAAAAATTATTCATGTTTTTGTAACGGCATCGATTACCGATAACGAAAAATTAAAAAGTACTGCTGCTAGTATCTTAGAAGTTTTATCCGATGAAGAAAAGAAATTTTACGATATTGAAATTTATTATTCTTCTAGTGAAAATGCCGATTTTTCTTTAATCGGATATTATCGAAAAGGATCCGAAGGATTTACTTGGAGTAGTCAAAGTTAGGTGAAAATATGAATAAGAAAATTATAAGTATCATTCTTTCCCTAATTTTTCTTTTGCTTATGGCATTTGGTGCATATTTTATCTTTTTCAAAGAAGATAAAGAAACTACTTTAACGTTAGCAGAAAGAAGATGGATTGAAGATAATCGAAATGAAGTAATTGACCTTGGAATTACAAGTGATCTTCCAATTTATAATTATGAAGGAGAAGGTTTAATTTTAGACTTTGTAAAAGAATTAGAAGATTTAACTGGTTTAGAATTTAATAAAACGATTGATACTAGTAGTGATTATGCTTTTCAAAACGGAGATTATGATTTAAAAAAAGATATTCTTGTTTTTGAAGATTATAAAGTGTTAGTAACCAAAGAAAACAAACATTATACAAGCCCAAGCCAAATACCAGAGATGGTCATTGGTGTTGTAGAAAAAGACTTAGAAAAAGATAGTCAAATTTTAAACAATCCTAATTTAAGTTATAAAGCTTATGCTTCAGAAGAAGCTTTAATCGAAGAATTAACGAAAGAAAATAGTGAAGTTAATGGAATTTTAATATGGCAAACGAAAAATTTGGATACCATTTTAGAAAAAAATTTATCGATCGCTTGTTCCCTTGTCGATGATAAATCTTCTTATTTTTTTAAATTAGGAAAAGAAGAAAGATTAAATTCCATTATAAAAAAAGTATATCAAAAATGGTATGAAGAATCTTATGAAGATTCTTATCAAGTACATTTTAATACCCTTTATACGTCTTTGAAAAAAATCAGTGATCAACAAAGTAGTGAATTTCGTAGTAAACAATATACATATGGATTTGTGGAAAACATTCCTTATGATTCTCTAAGTTATGATCGGTTGATTGGAGCAAATTATCATTTGGTTCGTAATTTTTATAAACTTACCAATGTTGAAATCAATTATGAAAAATATAAAAATTATGAAGATATGAAAAAAGCTTTTGATCAAGGAAAAATCGACTTTATGTTTGATCCAACTTCTTATGAAAAATATGATCAAGATTTTTATCGAACCATTGGGATTTATGACACTTATGGTGTAATTTTATCTCATTTAGAAGAAGAAATTCATGCGGATACTTTAAATGGATTAACAAACAAAACCGTTATGACTGTAAAAAATAGTCAAATTGAAAAAAAACTAAAAGAAAAAGGAATCCAATGTAAAAGTTATGATTCGGTAGAAGATATGTTAAAGCATAAAGAAAAAGATTCGATTCTTGCTCTTGATAATGCAAGTTATGCTTATTATCAAAGAAATGATTTAACTGAATACAAACAAGACTTTACGTTTTCTTTAGATTCTTATCCATTTACCATTAAAAAAGAAAAAAATAATCAATTGTTAGAAGAGTTATTTAATTTCTACATTTCCTTTGCGAATACAAAAGAAATTATGAATTTAGGTCTTGCAAATTATTATGAACATACCTTAAATTTATCGTTCATAAAAACAGGAATTTTGTACATATTATCTATGATAGGACTTTTATGTGCCCTAAATATCATTATTCAGAAAATTAAACGTTTTCGTAGGAGAAATAGCCGTATGACAAAAGAAGAAAAAATAAAATATATTGATCAACTTACTTCTCTTAAAAATCGTGCATATTTAAATGATCATGTAAAAATCTGGGATAATAACGATGTTTATCCACAGTCCATTATTGTCGTAGATTTAAATAACCTTGCATATATTAACGATAATTATGGACATGAAGAAGGAGACCGCGTAATTCAAAAAGCAGCAAACATTTTAATTAAAAATCAAATAATTAATTCTGATATTATTCGAACAAGCGGAAATGAATTTTTGATTTACTTAGTTGGTTTTGATGAAAAACAAATTGTTGCCTATATTAAAAGATTACATAAAGAATTTAAAGAATTGCCTCATGAATTTGGTGCTGCGATTGGTTATAGTATGATAAAAGATGAAATAAAAACATTTGATGATGCTATTAACGAAGCAACGTTAGCAATGAAAAATAATAAAGAAGAAACTAGAAAATGAAAAAAACCAAACGTTGGATAAAAAAAATTATTTCGATTTTACGTACACCAGAAATTAGTGTTTTACCAGGTCAAATTTCTTTTTTCTTAATGTTATCTTTAATTCCTATCATTTCTTTAATTGTTTATTTCGCTAGTCTTTTTGCGTTTAACATTATGGATATTATTGATTTATTTGAAAATTTTATACCTAAAGAATTGCTAGAAAATTTATCTGATTTCTTATCAGAAACGCATTTTACTGTAGGAATGGGAATTTCTATGATTGTTGCTTTTTTTCTAGCATCTAATGGATCTTATTCTATGATTGTTGCTTCAAACTTTTTATATAAAGAAGGCAATAGTAGTTATTTAACCAAAAGAATAAAAGCAGTTATTATGACTATTTTACTTGTTTTTCTTGTTCTTTTTATACTTTTAGTTGTTGGATTTGGAAATAGTATCATGAATTTTCTTGTTCATTTAGGTGTCATTGGACGTTTTAAAGAATTGGTTTACTTAGGATTTTACTTGTTGAAATGGCCATTTACGATTCTAACGATTTTCTTTACGGTAAAAATTCTCTATACGATGGCACCAGATGTAAATATTAGTAGTAAACAAGTAACCAAAGGTGCTATTTTTACCACCATTTCTTGGACCGTTATCGCAAACATTTATTCCTTTTATGTTTCTAACTTTTCTAGTTATGATGCCATTTATGGTAATTTAGCTACGGTTGTTATTTTAATGATGGTTCTTTATATTTTTTCTTATTTATTTGTGATTGGAATTGCGATGAATGCAGAAGAATATGAAAGGTATAAAAAAGAAAAAACAGGAGAAAATAAAACTGGATAACGTTATTCCAGCAGACTACATTTTTCGAAAAAAAACAAAAAACATAGAAAATAGGGTGATTACCTTTCTCTATGTTTTTTTATTTGGTTCCCGTTAATGTGTTTTTTAAAAAATAATAAAAGATTTCGAAAAGATTTGCTTTTTTCATATCTTTTTCTACTGTTACAGAAATTTCTCTTATTTTTTTTCCATTTTCTTTAATATCTAAAGTACCAACGGACTGTCCTTTTTTGATTGGTGCTTTTAAAGAATCAATATGTAGTTCATACGTCATGTTTTTTTTCGGTTTTCCTTTTTCATTTAACGAAGTTACATTTTCACTAGGAACTAAATTAACTTTTTTTCCAGCCGTATTATCAACAAACCGTTTTCCGACACTACGTTTGGTACTTAATAACGTTTCTACTTCATATTTGGAAAACGCATAATTTAACATTTCTACCGTTTCACTATTTCTTGTTTTACTATCTGGTTCTCCCATAACAACGGTGATAATGCGCATTCCATTTTTTTCTGCGGTTGCGGTAAGACAATAACCAGCTTCTTTGGTATAACCAGTCTTTAATCCGTCCACACCTTCATAGAATTTTACTAATTTATTGGTATTTACGAGCCAAATTTCTTTATCCGTTCCTTTTCTTAAATAATCTTCATAAATGGAAGAATATTCCAATACTTTTTCATGTTTTACCAGTTCTTTTGCGATTAAACTCATATCATAACTACTAGAATAATGATTAGCATCATCAAGACCATGTGGATTTTTAAAATTGGTATCTTCTAACCCTAATTCTTTGGCTTTTTGATTCATTAAATTTACAAATTCTTCTTTTGTTCCAGCAATTCTTTCCGCTAATGCTACAACAGCATCATTTCCAGATGCGACAGCAATTCCTTTAAAAAGATCTTCGACACTCATTTGTTCTCCCGTTTCTAATAAAATTTGACTTCCTCCCATCGAAGAAGCATTTTCTGAAACGGTGATCATTTCCTCCCATTTTAAATTGCCATTTTCAATATTTTCCAAAATTAAAAGCATACTCATCATTTTAGTCATCGAAGCTGGATGTAATTTTTCATGAGAATTTTTTTCAAATAAAATTTCTCCAGTACTTGCTTCAATCATAATCGCACTTTTGGCATTATTAGCAAGACTGGTAGTTTCGGTATCTGTTTGTGTTTCTTCTGCTTGTATAGGAAGAACTAGAAATAAAAAACAAAAAACAAACCATAGAATCTTTTTCATAACTCACCTCTAATAAACTATATGAAAAGATCACAAGAAAATACAAATTTTTTCGAACTCTTTCTCTTATTTCATGATATAATGAAAATGAGGTAGAAAATATGGAAAAAATAGTACTTGTTGATGGAAATAATTTATTATTTCGTAGTTATTATGCGACCGCTTACAATGGAAATTTTATGAAAAATAGTAAAGGATTCCCAACCAATGCATTATTTGGATTCATTAATATGATTCATAAAATTGTCGAAGAAGAAAAGCCCAAATATATGTTGGTTGCCTTTGATAAAGGAAAAACGTTCCGTCATGAAGAATATAAAGAATATAAAGGCGGAAGAATGGAAACTCCAGAAGAGTTAAAAGTTCAATTTCCGAAAGCTTTTGAAATTTTAGAAGCACTTGGAATTAAACATTATGAAATGGATGGGTATGAAGCAGACGATATCATTGGAACGTTTGCCTCTTATTGTAATCAAGAAAATGATTACGAAGGTCTTATTGTTAGTAGCGATAAAGATTTACTTCAACTCATTGATCAAAAAGTAGAAATGAAATTGTTAAAACAAAAAGATTACATTCGTTATAATGAAAAAAGTTTTGAAGAAGAGTGGGGAATTGTTCCTATTCGCGTGATTGATTTAAAAGCTCTTATGGGAGATTCTTCGGATAATATTCCAGGAGTAAAAGGAATTGGAGAAAAAACTGCTTTAAAACTTTTAAAAGAATATCAAACATTGGATGGAATTTATGAAAATTTACAGCAGGTAAGTCCTAGCATAAGAAAAAAATTAGAAGAAAATAAAGAAAATGCTTATTTGAGTTATCATTTAGCAACCATTGTGAAAAATGCACCAGTTGAGATTGACTTCGAAGATATAAAATGTCAAGAAAAAAATGTAGAAA
>CALVWH010000163.1 GCA_944364705.1 uncultured Bacilli bacterium
CTAATTATTATAATTAAAACCTTTTATGAAAATATTAATATAAATGATGTAACATTTTCACTAATTATTATTTTTAATTTATGTAACATTTTCACTAATTATTCACAGATTTTAGAAAAAAAAGAAGAATTTTATTTCTTCTTACTAACGCCAACTCCATCACCAAGTTTATAAAAGGTAGTTTCAAATTCTTCGTTTTCTTTTAAAAATTGAATATAATTTTTTATTTTTCGAACAATTCCTCGAACATTTCTACTTTTGATTTCTTCGTTTGTTTCGACTAGTCCATGAAAAGATAGGTTATCTGAAATAATCACACCGTTGGGATTTAGATTTTTCTTGAATTTTTCAAAGAAAGGTATGTATTGACTTTTGGCTGCATCAATAAAAATCAAATCGAAGGTTTCGGATAGTTCGGTATGCATCGCATCTTCGAAGAGCAACGTAATTTGATCTTCTAAGTGGAAGTCATGAACATTTTGTACAGCCATAGAAAAACGGTTTTCGTCTCTTTCGATACTAACAACTTTTATTTGTTTGGAAAGTAAAGCCATTCGAATGGCAGAATAACCAATCGCAGTACCAATTTCTAAAATGGTATGAATGTTATTTTTTTCAATATATTCTAATAAAAATTCAATTCCTTCTTTTTGCATGATCGGAATGTTATGTTCTTCGGCATAAGTTTCTAATTGTCGTATGTGTACCATAGTCCCTCACTTTTAAGTTCTGCGATTGTTTCGTTATGTTCTTTGCTGTTTCTTGAAAAATAAACTTTTTTGTTTTTATCAGCAACAAAGTAGTAGTAATTGCTTTCGGTTGGATATAATGCTGCTTCAATGGATGTGATTTCTGGATTGCAAATTGGTCCAACTGGAAGTTTTCCTGCTAAAGAAGAACTTCTAGTATTATACGCATTGGCATCGTTTAATTCGGATTTATATAAGTCTCTTTCTCCCATGTCTACTTTTGCGGCATAGTATGTGGTAACGTCGCTTCCTAAAGACATACGGCTATTTAAACGATTATAGAAAACACCAGCAACGCCTCTACGATCTTCGGTTGTGCTTGCTTCTAATTCTACCATAGATGCTAAAGTTAAAATTTCGTGGAAGGAATATTTGCTTTCTTCGATCACGCTTTGATATGCTCTTAGTTTTTTCTCCATATTATCTAACATGGTATTAAAAATGGTTTGTACGTCTACTTCTTTGTTTTTAAATTGATAAGTATCTGGATATAAATATCCTTCTAAAGAGTAATAGATTTCTTTATTTTTTATGGATTCATCAATAAACCAATAGTTTTGAATTAGAGAATTTAGATAAACATCATCTTTTAAGATATTATAAACGTCATCTTCCGTATTGTTTGTGTTTTCAGCAATTGTTTTAGCAATAAACCGCATGTTTTTTCCTTCTGGAAAGGTGATCGAAATGGATTCATCTTTAATATCGGTACTGGATAGTTTTTCTATTAATTGATCTAATGACATTTTTCCACTAACTTCATAGGTTCCTATTTTAATTGAGGAAGGTTTTTTTATTTTTAAATAGATTTTATAAAAGAAAACGTTTTTAATTAATTTTTTTTCTTTTAAGTCTTCTGCAATGCTTGTGAAGGTATCTCCTTCTTCTACTATAAATTCTATAGGTTTTGCATTTTTATCTACTGGAGATGTAAAGTATTGATAACCAAAATAACAAATTCCAAAGAGGACAAGAAAAAATAATAAGGTAAATCCTAAAGCTAATTTCTTCATAAATGCATGAAAAAGCGAGTTTATGACTCGTTTTCTTCTCCTTCATCTGCTAATTGTTTTTGGATATCATCTAAAATTTGTTCGATCATTTTCCATTCTTTTTCTGATTCAATCGGTTTTAAAGAAGTATTTTCTACAAGTTCTCCATTTGATCCTTTTTCATAGGTAGAAGCATAAACTCTTGTATTTCCTTCATCATCCGTTGTATCATCGGTATAAATGATATAGTTTTTATTGGTTTCTTCGGATTCGAAAGTAAATAGTACTTCGAATTCTCTTTCTTTTCCTTGTTCATCCATTACTTTAAATGTCATTTTTTCTTCCATTGTTTTCACCTTTCCTATCTAAAAATGTTTGCAAGATAATATTTGCTGCTAAGCTATCAATTTTTTTCTTTCTTTTTTTTCTAGAAATATTTCCTTGAATCATATAATTTTCTGCTTCTCTTGTGGATAATCGTTCATCTTGTAGGTATATTGGTATTGTTATGTTTTTTTCTAACATTTGTTTAAATTCAAGGCTTCTTTCGGCAGCAAATCCTAAGGAATTGTTCATATTTTTTGGTAATCCTAAAACAATTCCTGAAATTTTTTCTTTTTCGATGATTTCTTTGATTTTTGGAAGGAGCTGCAGATAATCTTCAGATGAAAAGGTAAGTGTTTGATACGTGCGTGCTAAAATACCTTGTTCATCACTAATTGCTATGCCTAAAGTTTTTGTTCCTAAATCAAAACCTAAATATTTCATTGACACTTCCGAACTAAAACTTCTAAAATTTGACTACGATCATATTTTTGAATTTTTTGTCTTGCTTCTTTATGAGAAGATATATATCCGGGATCTCCACTCATTAAATATCCTACGATTTGATTTACTGGGTTATAGCCTCTTTCTTCTAGACTTTCCATTACATCTTTAAGCATGGCTTCGATGGCTGCT
Organism: uncultured Bacilli bacterium; assembly: GCA_944364705.1. Taxonomy (GTDB): domain Bacteria; phylum Bacillota_I; class Bacilli_A; order RF39; family UBA660; genus RUG12867. Next base: position 2,702 of record CALVWH010000163.1, read on the forward strand.
CGTTCAAATTCATCGTTTTCGTAGATTTTTGTTTCACTCATAATATCACCTACTATCTTTAGTATACCATAGTTTATTTTTCATTCCAATCCTATTTCTAAAACTTCGGTATCTTTTTCTTCCGCAAATACAAAATCAATGGTTTTTGCTTGTTTATTCGCGTTTTTAACTTTTACCATAACTTCGTCTCCTAAACGATATACTTTTTTGGTATGTACTCCTTTTAAGCTATAGGATTCTTCTTCGTAAATATAATGGTCGTCTTTCATATCGTCTACTTTGATTAATCCTTCGATTAAGTTTGGTAATTCTATGAAAAGACCAAAGGTATTTACTCCGGAAATCATTCCTTTATAAACTTCTCCAATATGTTTCATCATGTATTCTGCCATTTTCATATCGGTTACTTCTCTTTCGCAATCTACGGATGCTCTTTCTCTTTCGGAAGAATGCAAAGCAATGACTGCCAATTTTTGTTCATAATAGTTAATTTGTTCTTTGGACATTTTGTTTTCGAATAAGTATTTTCTAAGCATTCGATGTACAGTGGTATCTGGATATCTTCGAATTGGGGATGTAAAGTGGGTGTAGCATTTACTTGCAAGTCCAAAGTGTCCGATGTTATTGGTATCATATACGGCTTTTTGCATGCTTCTTAAAAGAAGGGTTGACAGAATATGAAATTCTTTTTTGTCTTTTAGTGCCATTAATATTTTTTGCATTGTTTTTGGTGTAATTTCTCTTATGTTTTCGTTAATGGTATATCCTAAGGAATGAACGAAGGTAAAAAAGTTATGAATTTTTTCTTCGCTTGGTTTTCCGTGGATTCGATAAATGAATGGAAGTTCCATGAAGTAGATATGGGTCGCAACCGTTTCGTTTGCTACGATCATAAAGTCTTCGATTAATTTTTCTCCGGCTCCACGTTCTCTTACTTTTACATCAATGGCTTCTCCGGTTTCATCAACAATGATTTTTGCTTCATCAATATCGAAATCGATGTATCCACGACTTTCTTTATTTTTTCTTAAAATTTTAGCACATTCGAACATGGTACATAAAGTATCTTTATACTCTTCATATCCTTCTGGAACAATTCCTTTTTCTAAAATTTGATTGACATCGGTATAATTCATTTGTTTCCGAGAACGAATAACACTTTCAAAAATATCATAAGTAACGACTTCTCCTTTGGAATTTATTTCCATTTCACAAGACATAGCAAGTCGATCTTCTTCTGGATTTAAAGAGCAAATTCCATTGGATAGTTCATGTGGAAGCATTGGAATTACTCGGTCTGCTAAATAAACGGAAGTTCCTCTAGAAAAGGCTTCATCATCTAATGGTGTATTTTCTTTTACATAGTAGGAAACGTCAGCAATATGAACTCCTAGAAGATAATTTCCATTGTTCATTTTTTGGATCGAGATGGCATCGTCGATATCTTTGGTATCTTTTCCATCAATGGTAAAAATCATTTGATCACGTAGGTCTCTTCGACCAACCATTTCTTCTTCTTTTACTTCCATTGGGATTTGTCTTACTTGATTTTCTACTTCTTTTCCAAAGGTTTCTTCGATATCATATTTTGCTGCAATAGATAAGATATCAACACCAGGATCGTTTTTATGTCCTAATATTTTTAAAATTTGTCCTTTATAACAATTTCCTTTTAATTTTTTTTGAAGTTTTACTAAAACTTTATGTCCATCGACAGCTCCTAAAGAGAGTTCTTTATCTACTTCAATGGTTAATTTTACTTTTTCGTCATCTAATTTAATATATCCTTGTTTATTTTTGGTATAGTATTCTCCTACGAATTGTTTTAAGTTTCGTTCGATGATTCGAACAATTCGTCCTTCTGGTTCTTCTCCTTTTTTGGAAGTTACTTCAACGACTACTTTATCTCCATGAATTCCATGGTTTAGGTTTTCTTCTTTTACGTAGATGTCTTTTTCATTATCGACATTGACAAACCCAAAACCTTTTTTGTTGACCAATAAAATACCAATTTTTTGATGACTATTTTTAAATAACATATAACGATCTTTTTTGGTATGATATACTTTTAATTCATCTTCTAATTTATTTAAGGCTTTTACTAATTCTGTGAATTCTTTGGTTGTGGAAAGGTGTAAAAGATCATAAAGTTCTCCAGCCGTATATCCTTTTTCTTCTAGTGTTAATTGTTCTAAAATTTTCTCTTCCATAATCTACCCTCTTATTCTAATCAATATTATATAAAATTTTTAAAGTAAAAGCAAATCAAAATGTAAAGTCGTTTTGATAAAATATTTGCTTTAAAAGAATATATGTTTTCCATTGCAAAGTTTTTTGAATGCAAAAAAAGAATTAAATACTCATTAATTCTTTTTCTTTTTCTTTAAACTTTTCATCAATCACTTTGTTATATTTCTGAATAAGTTCTTGAACTTCTTCTTCTCCTTGTTTGATTTCATCTTCGGATATTTCTAATTTTTTTATTTTATTATTGCTATCTTGACGAATATTTCGAAGATTAATTTTTGCATCTTCACTAATGGTTTTTGCTTCTTTTACGTAAGTTTTTCTTGTTTCTTCTGTTAGAGCTGGAATATTTAAAATAATCATTTCGCCATTATTGTTTGGAGTAAGTCCAATATCAGCAGCATAAATTCCTTTTTCAATGGCACTCAAGCAAGAACGATCGAATGGTTTAATACAAAGTTGTCTTGCTTCTGGAACAGAAATGTTTGCTAAAGACTTTAAAGGGGTATCTACTCCATAGTAAGAAACCATAACACGATCTAAAATGGCAGGATTTGCTCTACCGGCACGAATATTTAAAAAACGTTTTTCCATATGTTCGATTGCAGTTTGCATAAGAAGTTCCGTTTCATCTAAAATCTCGTTCATAAAATCTTCCTTTCTTTTTTATTATAATATAGTTTCTTTTATTATTCAAGAATTTTTGTTTAAAAGCAAACGGCATCTGCTGTACTTTTCAAAGTTTTTGCGTATTTGCTACTTAATCCACCATTATAAGAGCTTTTGCTTGATCTTTCTTGATATATGGTATCATAAATCGTACAGGCTGCTAAAAAACTTCCGTATTTAGAAGGGTGATATTTATCGTTTGCATATAAATTAATTTTACTGTTTTGATTGATTAATCTCATGAAACTTGTCCCGACAGGTGCTACCGTAGCTCCTGTTTTTTTGGCAACATTATTATAACCATCTTTGACTTTTTCATAAAATTTTTCTGGATTTCTTATTTTATAAGTACTGTCACTATAAATTTCATGTGTATTTTTAAATGGCCATGTCATATATAAGATTGTTTTTGCTCCACTTTTTTTAATATATTTATTCAATTTTTGAACGGCTTTTAAAGTTGTTGGATCTTTTTCAAGAAAGCTTCGACTTGCATCTTGTAAAACTACATAATCCCATTTTTTCTTTAATGCTTTTTCTACTTTCTTTCCTTCTGTTGTAGAAAAATCTGCAAATTTAATTAATTGATGACCATTTTTGGTAACAGAGGAAACGGTTACTTTTTTCCCAGTTCCTTCTACTAATTTTTTAAACAGATTGGGCATATTATTTCTTTCGGTAAAACTATTTCCAATAAACAATATTTTATATTCTTTTTTCTTATTGGTTGATGGCTTGGAAGAAGCGGATGGAGTTGGAGAAGGACTAGAAGATATTGTCGGTGTTGGGGAAGGTTTAGAAGACACTGTTGGTGTTGGAGAATTACTAGGTTTCACACTTGGTGTACTACTTGGTGATGGTGCACTACTCGTAATCGGTGGATCTACTGGCTTTACTGAAGCAGATGGTGTTGATCCCGAATTACTCGGGCTGGAAACAACATTACCATTAGAAAATTCAACAGTTTTTTCCATTTCACCACCAAACAAATTGCAAGTACTCTCTGATTTATTTACAACAAATAAGGCAACATTAACTAAAGATGGTATTAAGAAGACAACTACACAAGCAATTAAACGGTTTTTAAACTTTGATCCTGCACTTTTCATTGCATCTTCTTTGTCCGACATAACAGCTCCTGCAAAGTCTAAGGATCCTAATACTAGTAGTAAGGCAACTGCTGCAATTCTTAAATAGTTTAGGATTGTTTTAAGAACTTCCAATGTCTCATTTCCTAAGACACTACATCCTTCTTTAATTTTAATTGATTTTTTTTCAAAATCTCGAACATCTTTATATTTTTCTAACAATTGCTTATCTGTAGTTAAAACTGAACTATTTTCTCCATTTTGTCTATCTGCACTCTCTTGCTGAATGTGATTTCCAACGGTTATTTGCTCAGTATCTTTATAAGTAAAAGTAAACGTTTTTC
>CALVWH010000164.1 GCA_944364705.1 uncultured Bacilli bacterium
ATTGGAAGGCCTTCTACATACGCAACTACCATTGATACCATTAAAAAAAGAGGATATGTAAACGTAGAAGACAAAAAATTTGTTCCAACCGAAATTGGAATCGAAATTACCGATAAACTACAAACCAGTTTTAGTGATCTAATTAATGTAGAATATACTGCCCAAATGGAAAATGATTTAGATAAAATTGCCGAAGGAAAAGAAGTATGGTATGAAGTTTTAGATGATTTCTATAAAAAATTTGAACCTTCCGTAGAAGAAGCTTTTGATAAAATGGAAAAAGAAAAACCAAAAGAAACTGGAGAAGAATGTCCTTTATGTCATCATCCTTTGGTTATTCGTAAAGGAAGATATGGACCTTTTGTTGCCTGTAGTAACTATCCAGAATGTAAATATATCAAACAAGAAGAAAAAAAAGAAATTATCCTTTGTGATTGTCCAAATTGTGAAGGAAAAATCATCGAAAAGAAAAGTCGAAAAGGAAAAGTTTTTTATGGATGTAACCAATACCCAACTTGCAAAACTGCTTATTGGGATAAACCAATTGGGAAAAAATGTCCTTCTTGTGGCTTTATGTTGGTAGAAAAAAATAAAAAAATAAAATGTTCAAATTGTGACTATGTAGAAGAATCATAGGAAAGAAAACAAAATGAAAAATCCTTTAAAAGACATGATCGAAAATTCTTCTGCTACCGAAGAAGAAAAAAAAGCAATGATAAAGTATTTACAAGAAATAACCCTAAAAAAGCAAGTATTTAAATCATCTTTTTCTCCAAAATCAAACACCATAACGATCAATGAAGAATTAATGATTTATCCCATTCTTGCCCATGAATATGGTCATTATTTATATGAAAAAATCAAAGAAGAAGATTTGATTCAAACCTTTCCTAGTATTGAAAAAGAAGCACAAGATCATTTTAGTAAACTTTATATTGAAGATTCATTGATTGACAACTATAAAAGAAAAAGCAAACATTTTTATCAAGAAACTTATCAAAAAGAAGAAAACAAATTTTTAGAGACTTTAAACTCTTTGTTTCATCAAAACTCTTTCGATGCGTTAGCAACCTTATTAGAAAAAACAATTCGCTATGAATATCGAATAAAAGACGATTTGAAAGAAACACAAGAGGCGATTTCTATGGAAATGCAACGTATTTTAAATACCTACGAAGAAAAAGAAATTTTATCTTATATTTATTTTCAATATGGTGTAGTTGTAATTCAAAATCGAACCATTCGAGCTTATGCTGAAACTTTTGAGCCAAGAGGATATGGAATGTTTTCAGATTTATGTATGGCCCTATTTAAAGGAAACTATTATACTTCCGATTTATTCTTTTGTCATGAAAAAGCCTATTATGAAAAAGAAGATAATGCTTTAAACGAACAATTTGCTAACTTTGTAAGTTTACGGTTAAATAAAAATCAAGAAATGTTAGAAATTTTACGTTATGTTTTAGGAAAAGAATATTATGACTTTTTAGAAACCTTGTATCAAAAAGCAATCAATAAATTGATCCAAAAACAAAAATAAAACAAAAAATTTTCTTTTTTTGTTTTTTTTGTTATAATGTAAAAGAAATGAAGGAGTGATTTTCATGAATAAAAAGTTAAGAGGCCGTTATGAAATTATTGCGATCGATTGGAATGATAACCAAAATATTTACACCATTCCTTTTTATGATCGAAAAACAAAAGAATCCTTTTATAAACTTCCTTTATATTATGTTGATGCAACCCTTTTATCTTACCCTTCAAAAAGAGAATTTTTAAAGACTTTAGTAGAAAAAAACATTTTACCACACGAAATGTTTTCCTTGAAAATTCGCTATGTTCATAACAAAGAATATCGATATTTAAGTTTATTAGAATATAATCACGTAAACGCTTATATTGCTTCTTTAGCACTCAAAAAAGATAGTGATCAAGTAGATGTAACCATACCAGAAGTAACCGCTTTTTCTAGTGTTATTTTAAACTATATGAAAGATCCCAATTTGAAAGAAACCTTAGAACATGATAATCATATTCCTTACCATATCAGAATCTCTGTGGAAAAGTATCAAGAATTAAATCAAAAAAACTTTTTATCTCCAGAAGAAAGCAATGAATTAAAACAAATAAAAGAAACCGTTTTGAAAGTACTTCGAAGATATAAAGATTTTAGAGGACTTCGTATTTTTGATGAACAATATAGAAAAGGAAAAATTAAAGTTAGAAAACAAAGAGAAGCGGTCCCTATCGAAAAGTATCAAGGATCGGTTATGCAAGATAAAGAAGAAGAATACACAGAAGAATATCAATACCTTAGTCCAGAAGAAATTTTACAAATGTCTGGTGGAGATCCAGATGCGGTACCAAAATATTTTCCTCAAACAGAAAGAGAAGAAGAATCGTGGAGAACAACATCCAAACATATTTAGAATTTTTAGAATTTGAAAAAAACTATTCTGAAAAAACCATTTATGATTACAAAGAAGATTTACAAGAATTTTTATTCTTTTTAAAACATAATAAAATAAATCATTGGAACGAAGTAACTTATACGGTTTTAAGAAAATATTTAAACTTTTTATATCAAAAAAAATATACCAGTAATACGTACAACCGACATATTAGCTCTTTAAAAAGTTTCTTTAAATATTTAAGTCAAGAAAAAATAATAAAACAAAATCCAACCATTTTATTAGAATCTGTGAAAAAAGAAAAAAGATTACCAAAATTTTTAAACTATCATGATTTAGAAACGTTACTTGTTCTTCCAGATATAAAAACCCCGTTCGGTTTGCGAGATGCATTAATTTTAGAACTTTTATATTCTTCTGGAATGCGAGTAGGGGAGCTTGTAAAAATTCGCTTAAAAGATGTTGAACTCTCAGAAGATCGAATTAAAGATTCTGGAAAAGGAAATAAACAAAGATATGTTCTATTTGGGGAATTATGCAAAGAAAAAATGTTAACTTATGTAAAAGAAAGTCGCCCCCAACTTTTAAAAAATAAGAAAAGTGATTTTCTTTTTTTAAATCATTTAGGAAATACCATTACCGAAACAGGTGTTCGTTATAACATCAATCAAGTACTAAAAAAAAGTGGCGAAAAAATGAAAGTTACCCCACATATGTTAAGACATACCTTTGCTACACATTTACTAAATGCTGGAGCAGATTTAAAAACAGTTCAAGAACTTTTGGGACATGAAAATTTATCTACAACTCAAATCTATACTTATGTATCCAATGAACAATTACGAAAAACGTATTTAAATGCTCATCCAAGAGCAAAGAAATGAGGAAAAAAATGAACGAAGAACTTTTAACGCTTCAAAGAAAATTAGAAAGAGCTTGTAAAAGAAAAAATCAAAAACAAATTACAAAATTACGTTCGATTTATTTAAAGAAATTAAAACAAGAAATAAAAAAAACAAATCAAGAAGAATTAAAAAACTTATGGTTATCGGAAATGAAAAAGCATAAGAAACAGTTAGCTTCTCGATATAAAAAAGAATTTTTAGAAGAAAAAGCAACCTTTTCTTCTTTGCTTACCGTGTTACCAAAAAGTATCCAATTAGCAATCCAAAGATTTTTTGTTCATCTATCGTTAACCGTTCAAGAAAAAAAACAATTGTTTTCTTTGATAAAAACAACCATGTTACTACCACTTACACCTATCGTATATACTGGTAAATTTCTTCTTCGGCACTGGTATCTTTTGCTTTTGCTTCTTTCTTTAGGAAAATTACCAAATTTTGAAAAAGAAAATCAAAAGAATCAAGAGAATACAAAATTAGAAAAAGAATATGAACCATCAGTACAAAAAGAATCTTCTCTTTATCCAATGAGAGCACCATCCATTTATCATGAACTTACGAACTCTCCTTTACCAAGAGAAGGGTATTTTCATCTACATCTTCAAAATTCAAATATGTTTGAAACCTTAGAAAACATTCAGTTAAAAACTCCAGTCCCTTCGATACAAACAGTAGCATCTTCTCATAACCTAGAAAACGAATTAAAACTTCAAAACCTTTATGATCAAACAAAAACAAGTACTTTAAAACAATCTTCTATGTTTCAAAATCTTTATTCAGAACTTCCAAAAGGAGATTTCTATCAGAATATTCGCTTATCGATGAATGCGAAAATGCTTTTACAAGAGTGTTTAGAATCTTTAATTAGTCATGGATATTTTGTCCTTTTAGATCAAGTATCCAATGATACCATGGTTTTTGAAAATCAAGCAGACTTTAAAAACTACTTACGAAGAATCTCTATACCAGAAGAAAAAATCGAAAAAACATTAGAAGAATTAGTACAAGAACCAAACTATAACAATCGAAAAATTCTTTTTAAAAACGATCCTTATGTATTTGAAAATGAACAAGAATTGCTTCTTTATCTATTATCCTTAGAAGATAAGAATTTAACCAACTATCTATTAAATTTTGCGAAAAAACACGAAGAAGAACTTTATCAAATCGCATCTGAATTATCCATTATATTACCAACGTCATCAGATCCTTCGATCGCAACTTATCTTGAAAGTGCGACTGCTGTTTATATTCTTTGGCAAATAATTAAAATTTCTGCTGCTCCTTATACTGCAGGCTATACGCTTGTTTTACCATAAAAAAATATGATTGTTTCATATTTTTTTTTCTTTTTCATACATTTAAATAGGTGATAAGCATGGATTATAAAATCGGAGATTTTGTGACTAGAAAATCCTATCATAATGATATCGTTTTTAAAATTATTGCGATTGAAAATGATAATTATATTTTAAAAGGAAGAGATAGTCGTTTATATGCAGATAGTCCCATAGAAGATTTAGTCAAATATGATAATCAAAGAGATGAGGAAGAAGAAGAATTTTTAGAACGAATCAAAGATAAAGAAACGTTAGATCGAAATGATTATTTTTATTTACCAGGGAAAATCTTACACATTGATGGAGATGAAGATTATTTAAAACGTTGTTTGTCATATTATAAAGAAAACAATTTATGGGCCATTGGGGTTTGTGAAAAAGAAAATTTATTAGCGATGCACATTTGTGATTTGTTAGAAGAATACACTCCAGATATTTTAGTGATTACCGGTCATGATGCTTATTATAAAAAAAAGGGAAACATTCATGATCTGAAAGCTTATAAAAATACACAAAATTTTTGTAATGCAATAAAAGAAGCAAGAAAGTATGAACATAGTCATGAAAAATTAATTATTATTGCCGGAGCTTGCCAATCAAATTATGAAGAATTAATTAAAGCCGGAGCGAATTTTGCTTCTAGTCCCAAAAGAATCAATATACACGCATTAGATCCAGCCATTATTGCCAAAAGTATTAGTTTATCGGATATCACAAAAGATATTGATCTTTTATCCTTATTAGAAAAAACAAAATATGGAAAAGATGGAATTGGTGGAATAAAAACCAAAGGAACGATGTATATAGGATATCCTAGATAGGAGAAAAAATGACGATTGATCAAATAAAAAAAGATTTAGAAAAACATGTGGGAAAAGAAGTCAATATCCATTATAATTTAGGAAGAAATAAATATGAAAATTACCATGTTGTAATTAAAAAATTATATCGTTATACGTTTTTAGTCGAAGATTCTATTCGTGTCAAATCTTTTAGTTACAGTGATATTATTACCAAAACGATTCAAATTGAGTATTGACAAAGAGTAAATAATTATATACAATTAAAGTGTATATGATATATACTGGAGAGGGAGTTGATTTGCTTGAAAATTACATCAGTAAATGTACGCAAAGTTGAAAAAGAAGATAATAGAATGAAAGGAATTGCAACTGTGATTATAGATGAATGCTTTGCAATTCATGATATTCGTATCATCGAAGGAGAAAAGGGATTATTTATCGCTATGCCATCACGGAAAACCCCAACTGGAGAATATCGTGATATAGCACATCCAATTAATACAGAAACCAGAGAAATTTTCACTAGCGCAATTTTGGATGCATATAATAAAGCAGAAGATAAAGAATAAACTGTTTGAAAAAACAGTTTTTTTTTCATAAAAATTTTTTTCTTACATATATGTTAATAGGAGGAATTTCTATGGACAAGGATACGATCATTAGTTACAATCATACGGTAACGATCAATGAAAGAAAAAATTTATTAATTACAGGAGTAAAAAAGATTGAAAATTTTGATGAAGAAGAATTTTTGTTAGATACGTCTATGGGATTTATGCAAATTAAAGGAGAAAATTTAGAAATGATTAAGTTAGATACTTATCAAAGAAACATTTCAATTAAAGGAAAGGTTCATAGCTTGCAATATATGGAAACCAAAACAGGTAAAAATAAAGAAGAAGGAATTTTTAATAAGCTATTTAAATGAGTTTAAAAGTACAAATTATTTATATCTTATATTCTTTTGTGTTTGGCTTTGTCTTTTCCTTTTTCTTAGATTGGAACTATCCATACATTAACAAATTAAAGAGATGGTTAAAGATGGTTGCGATTTTCTTTTTAACTTTAAATTTTGCTCTTTTATATTTTTTAGGAATTTACAAAATTAATTATGGAATTTTTCATCCATATTCGCTTTTCTTAATTTTTGCTGGAGCACTGCTTGAAATTTACTTTACAAAGAAATATAAAAAAAAACGTAAATCCTAGTACTTTCCTTGAAAAACACTTGCATTTCGTGATATACTTCTAAGAGAAACTAGGAAAGGGGCGAAGTTATGGCAAAAAAGAAAAAAGTTCCAAAAGCGTCAAAAAAACGTTTGCTTGTTTTTGGTACCTTATCTTGTTTTCTCCTTACTTATGCTCTTTTTAATTTAGCAATTTATTCTTATCGAATTAAAGTATTAAGTCAAGAGAAAGATAGTTTATCGAAAGAACTTAATGATTTAAAAGAAGAAGAAGACAATTTAAAAAATGAAATTAGTAAATTAAAAGATTCTGAATATTTGGCACGTTATGCTAGAGAAAACTATCTTTATTCTAAAGATGGAGAATATGTCATTCAAGTAGACGATACCAAAAAAGATAAAGAAAATCAAAAACAAGCAGATTTCTTTACAGAAAATAAAAAAATCATTATTCCAGGAACGATTGTTCTAATTATTATGATTTTATACATCTTGCGAACGTTACATAAAGAAAAAAAAGAAACAAAAAAGAAAGAATATAAGAAATAACTTATATTTTTTTCTTATTTACTCCTTTTGAGGTTCATGATATAATATTTTCAAGAAATGAGGATTTTTTATGCAAAAGAAAAACGAAGCAATTTGCTCACAAAAAGAGAATTTTGCACAATGGTATACGGACGTATGCAAAAAAGCAGAATTAATGGATTATTCAAGTTTAAAAGGATTTATTATTTATCGTCCTTATGGTTATGCCATTTGGGAAAATATTAAAAACTATGCCGATCAAAAATTCAAAGAAACTGGACATCAAAATGTCTATATGCCAATGTTAATTCCATCATCTTTACTTCAAAAAGAAAAAGATCATGTCGAAGGATTTGCACCAGAATGCGCTGTTGTTACGAAAGGTGGAGAGGAAAAATTAGAAGATCCTCTTGTCATTCGACCAACGAGTGAAACGTTATTCTGTGAACATTATTCTAAAATTGTCAATTCTTATCGAGATTTACCAAAACTTTATAATCAGTGGTGTTCTGTTGTTCGCTGGGAAAAGACGACAAGACCATTCTTAAGAGGATCGGAATTCTTATGGCAAGAAGGACATACCATTCATGAAACAGAAAAAGAAGCAAGAGAAGAAACTTTGAAAATGCTTTCCATTTATGTAGATATTGCGAAAAATGTGTTAGCACTCCCAGTAGTTACCGGAAGAAAGTCTGAAAAAGAAAAATTTTCTGGAGCGGAAGAAACTTATACCTTAGAAGCCTTAATGCCAGATGGAAAAGTTTTACAATCCGGAACTAGTCATTATTTTGGTCAAGGATTTGCGAAAGCTTTCGATGTTAAATTTCTAGATCGTGATAATCACTGGCAATATGTTTATCAAACTTCATGGGGAATTTCTACTCGGTTAATTGGTGCTGTAATTATGGTTCATGGAGATGACAATGGTTTAGTTTTACCACCAAACGTTGCTCCAATTCAAACAATTTTAATTCCAATTAAACAAGAAGAAGATACCATTAAAGAAAAAGTAATGGAAATTCAAAAAAATTTACAAGAAAAAGGAATTCGAACAAAAATTGATTTTTCTTTAAAATCACCAGGATGGAAATTTAGTGAAGCTGAAATGCGAGGAATTCCTTTACGAATTGAATTAGGTCCAAAAGATTTAGAAAAAGGAACTTGCGTTCTTGTAAAACGAAACGATCATCAAAAATTAGAAATTAAAATTGAAGAAATTCCTTCAAAAGTAGAAGAAATTTTAAAACAAATGCAAGAAGAAATGTATGAAAAAGCAAAACAAAAATTAGAAGAACGTATGGTAACGGTTGATACGATAGAAGATCTTTCAAAAGAATTAGACAAAGGAGGATTTATCGAAGCTCCTTGGTGTGGCGATCTTGCTTGTGAAATGAAAGTAAAAGAACAATATCAAGCAACAACAAGATGCATTACTGAGCATTCTTTCGAAAATAAAAAATGCGTTTGCTGTGGTAAAGATGCAACTTGAATGGTGTATTTTGGACGATCTTATTAAAAAGATTGGTTCTTTGTCAAGTAGTGTTGGT
>CALVWH010000165.1 GCA_944364705.1 uncultured Bacilli bacterium
TTTTATTTATGTTTTTTTAAAGCAATAGCATAAAAGAATCAAAATTCCTATTTTCGTTTCTATCTCTGCTTTAGCTTTTAACAAAAGAAAAAATTGCTCCCATGGATGCAAGAAAAAGAAAAGGATGATTTTTTCATCACCCTCAATATTTTTTACATAAAAATTAATTTATTTTTCTTATCGAATTATTTATCTTTTTATAGATTTCCATTACAACTAATACTAAAAGAGCTACCACAAACAAATAAACTAAATGTAGGAATGGTATAGATACCGTTTGTAAAAATTGTGATAAGAATGGTACTTCCATAACGATAACTTGAAGGATGACAGAGCTTAAGAATGCAAAAGCAATCAATTTGTTATTTTTTAATGGTACGCTAAATGCAGATCTATGCTCACTTCGACAATTAAATACGTGAATATTTTGAATAAATACCATTAACGCCATAATATATCCACGAGCCATTGTCACTTCCATATTTAATTTATTTAATAAGAAGTACCAAACAATAAATACAACTCCTCCAATAACGAGCCCAGATATCAGAATTTCTTGTAACAATTCTCTATTAAATATTGATTCTTTTGGATCACGAGGAGGCTCTTTGAGAATCCCTTTTTCGGCTTTTTCAAAGGACAAAGCAAAATCTTGAATACCATCCGTAACTACATTTATCCATAATAATTGAACAGCAACAAGAGGCATTGGTAAATCTAAAATGATGGATAGACAAAAGAAAGTTACTTCCGCTAATCCACAAGAGATTAAGAATAAAATTATTTTACGAATATTGGCATAAGCGACTCTACCTTCTTTAATCCCTGCAACAATCGATTTAAAATTATCATCAACGATGATCATGTCTGCAGTTTCTCTTGCAATATCCGTACCACTTCCCATAGCAATCCCGATGTTAGCAGCTTTTAAAGCCGGAGCATCGTTGACACCATCTCCTGTAACCGCAACAAATTCCCCTTGCCTTTTTAATGATTCTACGATTCTTAATTTTTGAATAGGGGTAACTCTAGAAAATACACATTTCCGTCGAATGAAATTATCAAAACTTTTCTCTCCTTTTTCGAATTCATCATCTACTTCAGATCCTGTTGTTACTTCCTCATAATCTTTCGTAAGTTTTAAATCTTTCGCAATGGAAAATGCAGTTAAAGGATGATCTCCGGTAATCATTAAAACTTTAATCCCAGCGGTACGACAATCCTCAATAGACGCTACCGCTTCTTTTCTGATTGGATCAATAAATCCAACCATTCCCATAAAGGTCAAATCTTTTATATCCTCAACCGTATATTTTTCTTGTCTTTTCACTTTTCCATTTGCTAGCGCAATCACACGATACCCATCTTTCGCTAATCCTTCGTTTTGTTCTTCTAATATTGTAAAGTTCTTTTTATCCTCTACGAAGTTAATATCCTTACAAAAAAATTTTACAACTTCTAAAGAACCTTTCACGGTACAATAGGTTTCCCCATTTCGTTCATAGAAAACAGCTGAATATTTATTTTCTGATTCATAAGGAATGATTTCTAAATTTTTGATTTCCTGAGTTTCAATCTTTAATTTTTTTCCTAACACTTTAAAAGCAATATCAATAGAATCCCCTACTGCTTGTTCTTCATCAACATCGGCTTCATTATTAATTACTCCTAGCAAAGCAAGGTCACGAGCGAATTCCATGTTATTGCCCGTTACTTCTCCTTCAAAGTTAAATCCCGTTCCAGAAATATTATATTCTTCCTTATTCGGAAGTAGAATTTTTTTGGCCGTTTGTTCATTAACAGTTAGAGTCCCTGTTTTGTCAGATGCAATCACTGTACAACTTCCTAAAGATTCTGCAGATTTTAGTTTTCGAACAATTACATTTTTTTTAGCCATTTTATTCGATGCGATGGTAAGAGCCATCGTTAAAGCAAGTGGTAGTCCTTCCGGCATTGCCGATACAGCTAAAGCGATTACGGATAAGAATATTTCATGATATGGAACATCTTTCATAATTAACAAGATAGCAATGAAAATCGCTACGGCTAATACTAAGATACTAATTTGTTTTGATAATTTTTCAACGCGAATGGTAAGTGGTGATTTTTCTTCTTCTGCATTGTTTATACTGTCTGCAATTTTACCAATTTCGGTATGAATTCCAATACCAACGACAATAGCTTTTGCTCTTCCGGTTACAACCGTAGTTCCTGAAAATGCCATATTTGTTTGATCAGCAATGAGAACATTGTCTTTTTCGATAATCTCGGCATTTTTATTTACGTGAACACTTTCCCCTGTTAATATGGATTCATCAATCATTAAATTATGGGCATCTACGATTCTCATATCTGCACTTATTTTGTCTCCAGATTCTAAAAGAACATAATCCCCGATGGTTAGTTCTTCCGCATCTACGGACACAATGTCATCATCTCTAATAACTTTTACTTTAGTTGTTACCAGTTTTGCTAACGCCTCAGCGGTATGATTTGCCTTATTTTCTTGATACACGCCCATAATCGCATCAACTAAAATAATGAATAAGATTGCGATTGCATCCACAATTTCCCCTGCTAGAAAAGAAGCAATGGTTGCAAATAGTAGCAAGATCACCATAGGATCTTTAAATTCATTAAAAAACATTTTAAAAATACTATCCGATTCTTTTTTTGGCAATATGTTTTTTCCATATTTTTGTTGTCTTTCAATAACTTCTTTTTTTGTCAATCCTTTATCACTTGTTTGTAACTCTTTGGAAATTTCTTCTATTTTTTTGTTGTAATACACCTTTTTCATCTCCCTATTTTCATTTTATCCTAGCACAAATATACCATACAAAAATTATAACATAATTATCAAATTATTAAAACTTTATCGTAAATTTATAATTTTTTTATCATCTTTTTTTGCTGATTCAAATTCAAAACATTTTTAATTATTTAAACTATTTTTATGTATTTTTTATAGTTTTGTTTTCAGTTTTTACCTCCAATAGTTTTTTATATTATATCATACGCTAGATTATGCCCGCAACGAAACATCAAAAAAACGTAATTAAAACACCTAGGATAAACACACATCTAAAAAAATAGATACAAAAGAAACGATCGGAAATTGCATGAATCCCCCAAAGCATTTTAAAGGGAGAATTATAAAACATAAGGAAAAAAGATATAAGTTTGATACAAGATATTTATTAGGAAAAGAAATTTTTTTAGTTTCTATTTTTTTAATTTCTATTCTTTTTTCTAGTGTTTTTATCTAAAAGAAAGGGTTGCTATTTCAAGGAATTTATGATAAAATAAAAACGTTCTTAGAAGATATGGTCCGTTGGTGAAGTGGCTTAACACACTGCCCTCTCAAGGCAGCATTCACGGGTTCGAAACCCGTACGGACTACCAATGATGATTTTTTCTAGGTTGAAAAACCTAGTTTTTTTATTGCTAAAATTAGGCTTTGTTTTTTTTATTGATCTATATTTTTTATCGTGTACCACAAGTATACCACAAAAAAGAAATTTATTTTCAAAAAAGTATTGATACTAGGTGTCTAGTATGACATAATTAATATATACTCGATAAGAGTAAAAAAGAAAGGAGAAAAATGATAAATCTTATAAATGATTAAAATTTCTTAAAAAAAGGAATGAAATCTCAATAAAGATAACAATTTCAAACATAAATAATTCAAGAAAGAGCACCTGCTCTTTACAATTAATAATCCTTTCAATTAAGATTTATCAAAAATAAACATGGAAAAATTTGATCAAAAAAAATATATT
>CALVWH010000166.1 GCA_944364705.1 uncultured Bacilli bacterium
GCTAAAGCATATTATGAACATAATGGTAATTTATTAGTACCATACACTTTTAAAACAAATGATGGTTTTTCTTACAATGAAAACGGAACTGTAAATCTCGGTGCATGGATTATTAACCAAAGAAATAAATATACTAGTTTATCACAAAAGAGACAGCAATTATTAAAGGCGATAGGATTTGTATTAAATGCTAAAGATGTTAAATGGCAAAAAAATTATGAACTAGCCAAAGCATATTATGAACATAATGGTAATTTATTAATACCGTCCACTTTTAAAACAAATGATGGTTTTTCTTACGACGAAAATGGAACTGTAAATCTCGGTTCATGGATTCATAATCAAAGAAAAAAATTTTCTAGTTTATCACAAGAAAGGCAGCAATTATTAAAGGCGATAGGATTTGTATTAAATCCTCTTGAGGAACAATGGCAAAAAAATTATGAACTAGCAAAAATATATTATGAACATAATGGTAATTTATTAATACCGTTCACTTTTAAAACAAATGATGGTTTTTCTTACGATGAAAACGGAACTGTAAATCTTGGTACTTGGATAAGTAGTCAAAGGCTAAAATGTGATCCGAGTAGTGAACATGGAGTATTGTTATATCAAATAGGTATGATTTGGAATGTTAAGAAAAACAAGGAAGAAATAAATCATATATGTATACAATATAATATAAATAAAAATAAAAACAAAACTATTCTTAGCCATATTTCTACCCAAGAATTACAATCTAAAATAGAATTTCTTAAAGCACATAGTATCCCTATTGTTGATAAGAATGGTTTATTAGTTGATATATTTTCTATGAGCAGTCCTGACATGAAAGAAAAATATAATATTTCACTTGAAGAAATAATTAATGAATATGATATTAAAAATCAAATGGGGAAAGGGATTTAGTATGTTTTTAGATAAATATTTAAATTCTACATATTTAGATTTAGTATATAGTAATTATGAAGAAGACTATATCAATTTATTGGATGAAAATAATTTTAATAAAGTTTATACCCTATTAAGAAATAACAATTTCTATTTTATTGATGATATTATTTTAAATTACTTAGAACTATTTGAAATTGAAGAAAAATATGTACAACTTGCTATTAATGACATTAAATCGTTTCTAGGATATAATTTTGTTGAACAGATTGGAAAAAATATGACATTAATCGATAAAATTATTGAATCAGCAATTAATTATAGTGAGAAAGATTGTTAGAAATTATTCCATAAGTATTAAAAAAGAGTTGTAGATAACTTGGATACTCACTCTATATAAAAGGCAATAGACTAATATATAGTCTGTTCAGACTGTTAACAAATATATTTTGTTAATAGTCTTTTTATTTTTAAAAATTTTAATACTAAATTTCATTTCCAAAACAATAGAAACAAAAAAGAAAAAATGATATAATACCTTTGGTGATCTTGATGAAAAAGATAGAACTTTTATCTCCTGCAGGAAATATGGAAAGCCTAAAAGCAGCCATTTATGCCGGAGCAGATGCTGTATATTTTGCCGGAAAACATTTTGGAGCGAGAAGCTTTGCTTCCAATTTTAAAGAAGAAGAAATCAAAGAAGCAATAACCTTTGCTCATTTATATGGTGTAAAAGTATATATTACTGTAAACACCCTTATATATGAACCCGAAATTCCTAGTTTTCTAACCTATATCGATTTTTTAGTAAACCAAAACGTAGATGCCCTTATTATGCAAGATCTAGGGATGATTGATCTTGTACACCAACTTTATCCTGATCTTGAACTCCATGCGTCAACACAAGTAAATATTCATAACAAAGAAGGCGTCCTTATGATGGAAAAATTAGGGTGCAAAAGAGTGGTTATGGCTAGAGAAACGCCAATAGAACAAATCAAACAAATCAAAAAAGAATGCGATATAGAAATCGAAGTCTTTGGACAAGGAGCTTTATGCATGTCTTATTCCGGACAGTGTTATATGAGCTATTTCATTGGCGGAAGAAGTGGAAATCGAGGTACTTGCGCCCAATGTTGTCGTCAGCCCTATGAATTATGGAAAGAAAACGAAAAATTAAATAAAGATTCCTATCTTTTAAGTACCAAAGACTTGAATGTTTTATCCAACCTAGAAGAATTCATAACATCCGTAATCGATAGTTTAAAAATTGAAGGAAGAATGAAACGCCCAGAATATGTATTTGCTGTAACAAAAATTTACCGAAAAGCAATCGATTGCTTTTATGAAAAAAAATCCTTTGATCTTCAAAAAGCAAATAGAGAAATTCAAAAACTCTTTCACCGAGGATTTACAAAAGGATTTTTATTCCATGAAAAAGAAGAACAATTCCCTTCAGAAAAAAGACCAAATCATCAAGGAATTTTCATTGGAACTGTTACCAAAGTATCTCCCAAAAAAATAGACATTCAATTAACAGACTCTTTACATGTTCAAGATGGAATTCGCCTCGTTGGAAAAGAAGACTTTGGATTTACCGTTACCAAAATGTTCAAACAAGGAAAACCAGTAACCCAAGGTTTTCCACAGGAAAAAATCACAGTG
>CALVWH010000167.1 GCA_944364705.1 uncultured Bacilli bacterium
ATATTGATATTTTTCTTTTCGATAACAAATATAATCTTCCTTTTCTAATTTAGAAAAATCTTTATCATCACATTTAACAATTCCATAATTTTCTAATAATTCAGAAGTTGGTACATGAAAAATAATTTTTCCTTGATGAATAAAAATGAGATAATCCGCAATTTGTTCTAAATCTGATGTGATATGAGAGGAAATTAAAATTGACCGTTCTTCATCTTCTATAATATATTTTCGAAAAATTTCTAAAATTTCATTTCGAACAATAGGATCTAATCCACTCGTTGGTTCATCTAAAATAAGAGCTTTTGGATGATGTGAAAGGAAACCGCAATTTTCAATTTCATTTTCATTCCACTAGAAAATTGTCTTATTAATTTATCTTGTGATAATCCGAATTCTTTTAAATATGCAAAATACTTTTTACTATCCCAAGAAACATAAAAATCTTTCATAACCGAATGGATTCGTTTTGCTGTCAAATATTCAGATAAAAAACTATCATCCAAAACAGTTCCTATTTCTTGCTTAATTTCTTTTTCAAACTTTTTTACATCTTTTCCAAAAACCTTGATTTTTCCGCTCGTTTGAATCATATTCAAAATTGCTTTCATTGTCGTTGTTTTCCCAGCACCATTTTCCCCAATTAAACCAACAATAGCTCCTTTAGGAACCGAAAAACTAATCTTATCTAAAGCAAAATCAGCATATTTTTTTGATACCTCTTTTAATTCAATCGCATTTTCCATTTATAATTCCTCCTCAAAAATAATATGAAAAAGTTCTTTAATTTCTTCGTTAGAAATTTTAGATATTTTCGCAATCTTATAAATTTCTTCAAAATGATTTTGAATTTCTTTTAATTTTTCTTCTTTAATAAAATCTAAATTTCTAGGAGCAACAAAACTTCCTTTTCCTTGGACTGTTTTAATAAACCCTTCCTCTTCCAGCTCATCATAAGCTCTTTTTACCGTTAAAAAACTAATCTTTAAATCTCCTGCTAACACTCGTACCGAAGGTAAAGACTCTCCTTCTTTTAAAGTTTCTGTATAAATTGCTTCTTTGATCGCATTTTTTATTTGTTTAAAAATAGGAAGTTCACTATGATTACTTATGATTATATTCAAAAAACCACCTCACTGTTAAAATAAGTATATAACAGTTATAACAGTATGTCAAGAAAATTTTTTATAAAGAAAGGAGATTTTATTTCTTTACATAGCAAAAGTCCCGCATTTATCAATAAAAAAAAGAAAACATTACAGTTTAATCTTTGATTTATTAAAACATCGCTCTTCATAATGATTTAAAAGAAAAAAACATTTTGTTATCCATTATAAAAGGAAATATTCTCTTGTAAAAAAATTTTTTATTTTATAAAAAAAACACGGATAAATTTTAAACATTCCGTGTCTTTATATATACTTACTCCAAAAGTTGAAGTGAATTTCTATATGGCACCCTGTATAGTTAGGTTTACAACCATTTATTTTTTATAATATGGAACTTAAGTTCCACTTGCTAATAACATTTTAACATATTTCTTTTAATTTGTCACTATATGCCCAAATCTAAATCAGAAAAAGGGTCATCAACTAAATTCAAAGAACTATCTTCACTAATTTCTTGATTAACAATTTCATCTAGATTTTCTTCTAGTTCATTTTTCTTTTTTCGAATCTCAACTACTTTTTTATAAAAATCAGAATCATCATTACACATATTTTTTATTTCAGTAAATAATTTTACCATTGGAATAGTTTCATCTTCTGCTAATTCATATACAACATTTTTATCAATTGTCATATTTGTAATAGTTTCCAATAGTTCGGTGTTTATATCATCCTTCTCTTTTATTTGATCATCAACATATAAAATTCCTTTTTCGTCAACTTTAATTTTCATTTAACATTCCTCCATATATTTTATCTCTTTCTTTAACGGCTTTATGAGAACCATCTACCATTTCAGCTATTTTTTCAATCATATCATTTTTTGAATTTGTTGAATCAACGAATGATAATCTTTCATAGTTTATTGCATTCTTTTTACTTATTGCACTTTTATTATTTTCAGCTTTTATAATATTATTAGAATCAGCATTTACAACTAATAATGGTTCATGAGTTGTAATAAAAACTTGAAAATTATTTCTAAGATTATTGATTTTAGTAACTAATTCATTTAATATGAATTTCTTTTCAAGGTTACTATCAGGTTGATCAAACAAAATTATTAAATTAGAACCACCATTTGAGATTTGTTTGTCTATCATATTTGAAATATATGTTTTTCCCAATTCACCTGCACTTAAAGTTTCTATATTTTCATAATTACCAGAAGAATTTTTTAATTGTATTTCATAATTTAGATATGAATTGTAATCTTTATTTAAAGAGATATCATATTTATAATCATCTTTAACAAATATATCTATGAACTTTTCTATAGAAGTAGAATCACATAAATTTAAATTAACATTTTTAAATTTTGTTAAATTAATTTTATTATTGCTTTGTCCAATACAGCTATCAAATATATTAGTTAAGTTAGAATAATCTATAGATAAATTAATATCATTTATTAATAATTTTGAATAAGTATTAGGATTTAATTTTATTGAAGTTTTAAACATTTCATTATTTAAACAAGGAACTTCGATTTGCTCTTGTAATGGGATAATTTGTTTTAAATAATCCTTTATATTTTCAATAAATGTTAATATTTCCTGTTTCTTTTCAATAATAGCTTCTAATTTTTTACCTAATGATAGATTATATCTTTTCACAATATTATAAATTGAAGACTGAATTTCAATTTGTTCTTTTAAATTAAGTTCAACTTTTAATATATCAAGTTTATTTTCATCTATCTTTTCTATAATTTTGGTATAAAGCTTGCTTATATCTTCTGTACAATCTGCATTATATTTATTTGAATATTCTATTAATTTATTTTTAATTTTTATCATTGTCTCAATATCAGTTTGACACACTTTTAATTTTTCAATTAAGTCATTCATTTTAGTAACAAGGTTTGTGTCTTTTAAATACGTTATACTCTCGGATGAAACCTTTTTATTCTCGTTTAAAAAGTCTATATTACTTGATAAACTTGCAATTGTTTCTGACAAACCTTTTCTAAGTTTAATAAGTCTCAATAAATTATCTTTATAATCTGTTAATTTATTAGAAAATGATGTAATAATAGAATCAAATACATTACTATTTATTTCTAAGTCTAGTTCATCTAATAATTTTGTTTTATCACTTGAATAAGCTTTTAAGATTTTACTATATAAATTGTCTCCTTCAAATACTTTCCACTTGTCCTCCAAACTAATTTTATTTTCGTTTGAGTCGTACAAATATATATCAACATCTTTATATATTTCATTATATTCACTAATTCCACTTGATTTTGTTTCTAAATTTTCTCCTGTTAAATATTGCTTAATAGCATT
>CALVWH010000168.1 GCA_944364705.1 uncultured Bacilli bacterium
GAAGAAATTTAGAGGAAACATAAGTAACGGCTGTAGCATTTTTTATTGCTTGTTTTGTAAAAAGATAAAGAAATGGAGCAATAACTTTTCCTAACGTACTATGATACCAAAGACAATCAAAAGCACAAGAAACCGATTCTGCAATATATTTTTTCTTATATTTTTTGGCATAATATGCAGCAATCGTTCCGATAAAACTGTGACATCTTATGATTGCTACATCGTACTTTTTCATCTCTTCTTTTACGATTTTCCTTGCTTTTTGATAACTAGGAACTAAATGAAAGTTTACTTGGTCTAAACTTATTTTGTTGGTGCTATTAATATATTTTTTTTTGCTTGGATCAAAAGGAACATACCGAGTAACTACCGTGATTTCTTTGAAAAATTCTAGATAAAACTGAAATAATTCATCGTTTAAAGTTCCAGAAGTATAATATGTATTTTCTTTTTTGATAAAAATGGAATCGTGAAAAAAAGCTACGTTCATTTTAACACACCTTTAATTTTTTCGATTAATGTAAGATAAGATTTTTGACTCCAAGTTAAGTATTTTTCTATTTTCTTTTCGATTTCTTTTTGATTTTTTGACATTTCTTTAAATTTTTGAATTAATTTTTGTCCATTTAACTTTCCAATTGGGATTGCATATTCTGACAATCCTAAATCTTTCATGATTCCGTCTCCCTTATTTCCTCCGTAAGTAACCGCAATACATGGAATTTTTTGTTCTAAAGAGAAGATTACGGAATGAAATCTTGTACCAATGACATAATCACAAAATCCATAAATTTTCTTCAAATCGTAACAATTTAAACGATCATCTTTCAGTTTGAAAACGTTGGTTTTATCGTCCAACATACTTAAGATTTCATCGATGCATCTCTCATCATTTTCATGATCATTTTCTGCTCTTGTATGGACAACCAATAAGATTTTAAAGTTTTGTTTTACCAAATATTGAATCAAAGTAACAAAAGATTTTTTATATTCTAAGTATTTTTCTTCTGGGTTTGGATAAGAATAAAAGCGATATGGACGAACGGTGATGGCGATCAAAGAGTCTTTCTTTTCCTGAATGCCAAAAGAATGAAGAAAAGATTCTACCTCATACGTTGATTGTTTTTTGTCTAAGAAGAATGCTAAATCGGGATATAAATCAAGATCACGATGAAGTGTGTTCGTTTCTTTTGATGCGGAAATGCTTTCTCTTGCAGTAACCATTTGGCATTGATCCAAAATGCTATTTACCATTTTTGCTGTTTTTTTGTTTTTAAATGGGCCATAAGAATTGGGCATAATGCATACTTTTTTCTTCATATTTAATGCAAGTCTTATATGATAGGTTTGGTAATAAATGGTATACCAACCGATTGGTCCTTTGGAGTAGTCATGAAGAAATCCTCCACCTTTCACAAAAATACTATCGGCTTGTTCGTATAATTTTAAGGATTTTTTTGTTTCTTCCTTCAAAAAAGGAAAAATCCATGTTCTTGTAACCTTATTTAAGATAAGTTTTGATACAAGAAAATCGAAAAGAGCAATGCTTCCCCATTTTAATTTTATAAACAAATTATAGTTAATGTTTGCTTTCTTTTTACTAAATCTAGAAGGATGTTTTAAAATGTCGGAAAACTTTTTTAATCCCATTGCTTCACATTGGATTGTTTCTCCAGTACTCATCATATAACAGTCTGCTTTTTCATAAATCGTATCAATAATTTTTTTGGTTTCTAATACCAAAGCTTGATCTCCTCGATTTAAATCGGTACAAGTAGGGATAATTAAAACGGTTGATTTCTTCTTCATAGTTCCTCCTTATTTTGAATATGATAAATGTTTTTCATATCGATCATGATCGAATCAAGCATGTAATTTTGAATGATTTTTTTGCTTTCTTTTCCAAATTGATTTCTGATCTTTTGATTTTTGTATAATTCTTGAAGGGCTTTCGAAAAGCCATCCGCATCTTGTTGATCGATGACATAACCATTTTTATCGTTTTGAATTAAGTCTCGATTTCCTCTACAATTTGATGCAACAATCGGAAGACCAACGTACATCGCTTCCATTAAATTTACGGGTAATCCTTCTTGTCTTGCAGATGAAACAGATACGTCGGAAATTTTTAATAATTGTGGGATATCTTTTCGGTATCCAAGAAAATGAATTTGTTCATGTAAAGATAATTCTTTTACAAGTTTTTGACATTCTCCATGTAAGCTATCTTTTCCAGGTAAAAGTAAATGAATATCTTTTTGTTTTTTTAGTAAATTTTCAAGTGCACAAATCAACCAAGTTTGTCTTTTCCTTTTGGAAATTTCTGCAGGATAGATCACTACAAAATCCGTATCTTTTAGCCCTAAAGATGTTCGTAACTCTTTTTTTTCGGTTGCTGGCATAGGAAAATCAAATTTTTCTTTATCAATTCCAACTCCAGGAACATATTCAATTTTTTTACATTTTTTGAATTTTGCCTTGGCAAGTTCATAATCTTATTGATTGTTGGTAATTATGGTATCCGTATATTTTGATAAATATTTTTCAACAGGGTAAAAAATAAGCCAATTTTTTAAAGGGGCTCCTTGAAAGAAATGAAATCCATGAGCGGTATAAAGAACTCTTGTATGATCCTTTTTTCTAGCTTTTTTCGCAGCAAATCTAGTGACCACCGATCCCATTGGTGTATGGGTATGAATAATCTCGTATTTTTCTTGTTCTATCGTCTTTTTTAATTCATGAATGGCTTTTAGATTGTTTAATTTTAATGGATTTCTTTCAAATGGAATTTTAATTTTTTTATCACAATATGGTATAGTTTCCTTTCCATTGGTAGCTACATGAACTTCATATCCACACTCCTTAAAATATTTCAAAAACGGTAAATGAAATTGAAGAATGTGAGAATCAACCGTAGCCGTAAATAACACTTTTTTCATTTATCTTCCTCAGCTTTCTACAAGAAAAAAGATACGTTGTACACATATCTTAAAATTCTTACGTTTGTACAACTTTCTTTAACTGAATTAAATTTTTTTCATGTTTTTCTTTGTTTATTTAATCCTTTATGAAATTATTTATTCGTTAAATAAACGTTGCATTGTAAAATGTAAATTTATTATATGTATTTTTTATGAAAAGTCAAGTTTGAATAAGTTTATACACTTCTCACGGTAATAACTTCTCTATTTTTTTCTTCTGAAATCACTGCTCTTTTAATTTCCATAA
>CALVWH010000169.1 GCA_944364705.1 uncultured Bacilli bacterium
TTTGAATAGCTTGCAGCAGCCTCAAAAAGATATCCATCTTTTTCTTTTGTAAATTTCACATCTTTATAATTTTGTATATCATTTATAATGTTGTGTAATAAGTATGCTTGTGAATTATTTGCTGGCCAATCACTTTGAAACTTAAAGCTTTTATTTAACGTTGGAGTAAGTACATAAACTCCATCTTTATTTTTTAAAATGATTTGTTCATGATTGTTGGTTTTGTTTTTTAAACTTACTCGATATTGATCGTCTTTCTGATAAGATACATCGATATCATAAAGATTTTTATCTTCATTATTTACGATTTGCATTTCACCGGTTAAATGATATGCTTTTGTTTTTTCTATTTTGTTTGCCAAATCTTTCATGATGGATGACTTATTTTTTTCCATACATCCGGTCAAAGCTAACAAGCAAATTAAAACAAATATGCTTTTTCTTTTCATTCTATCACTCCGCTTTCAGTTAATTCTATGTATTCTTTTCGAATATTATACAAAAAATCGTACATATTATTATTAGCAACAGAAAGGAGAGTTTTATGCGTACTTTAATGAAGATTTTTCTTGTTTTCGCTATTATTGGAGCAATTAACTGGGGTCTTATCGGATTATTTGGTGTTGACCTTGTCGCTTTACTTTTTGGTGAAATGAGTTTCTTATCAAAATTAGTTTATATTCTTGTTGGTATTTCTGGAATTTGCTCCCTTTATTTTCTATTCGATATGCCAGAAGATCATCACAAATAAAAACTATCCCACAACAAGTATGGGATAGTTTTTTTATGACACTTTCTCTATTTTTATTTTTACTTTTTTCGTTTTTGCTGTGTAGTTAACCCTTGGATCGGATCCATTAACATGAACTTCTACTTCATATTCTCCTTCGGTATATCCATCTAAATCAAGATAAGCAGAAATATCATCCGCATCGATTTGATCAATGACAGACTTCACACCTTTTAATGCAACCGTTAAAGTTGTATCATCTACCGTAAGTCCTTTGGCCGTATAAGCACTATCTAAGTTTTCATAAACAATTTGAACATTATTAACATCACGATTTGCAACTGGTCCTAACGTTAATTTTACGGTGATGTTATTGATACTCATAGCGGTAATTCCTACTGGTTTTGTAAGTTCTAACTTATATTCCTTATTTTCTTTTAAATTATTAACATCAATTTTTAATGGTAAATAATTTAATTCATTTAATACACTTTCTTCTCCATAAACAGTTACTTTATTCTCACTAGTATTAATGTCACTAATTGCCATTCCAAAAGATACTTCTCCGCTTGGAATTACTTTAATTGGAATTTCTTTGCTTGGAGAATTTAATTCGATTTTTACATCAATTTTGGAAGGAACAATTTCAATATCTAATTTTTCCCCATCTGAATTATAAGCACTTAATGGAACATCTTTTATGGTATAAGTTCCTGCTTCTTGTTTTGGGAAAGAATCAACATTTAAAAGTGCTTTTACTTCGGCAACTTCTTTTAAGCTATGTTCTGCACCTTTAATAACAACTTCATCGTTTTCGATTGTTGTATTTTTTAATAATAGTTTTGGATCTAAATTTTTACGATTCAATACATCAATCGTTACCGTTCTATTTTCTGAAATTTTCGGATAAATAATTACGGTAGCAACCGATGGATTTACTTTATATTCAATAGATGGAAGTGCTTGATTATATTTTATGTTAACTTTATGTGTTCCTGGTTTTAAATTACTTAAATCTACCGTAATATCATGAGATGGAGATTGCTTAGCAAAATAAAGATCTGCTTTGCTTCCGATTAAAGTTACATCGACCGTTTCTGGCAATCCTTCTACTACGTAACTTTCTTCATTATATATTGCATTTACTCTTTGTTCTTTTAAAACTTCTGCCGAATTTTCTGACAACATTACAATTTTTTGATCAACAAAAATAAATAAAACAACGGCTAAAAACAAAGAAACAAATAGCAAAGTATTGGTTTTTGTTAATAGCGTTTCCGATTTTTGCCAAAAATTATCAAAAAACTGTATAATTTTTGAAACAAACTTCGTAATAGGAAGCATGATTCTTTTTTCGAAAAAACTTTTCTTTTTTTTCCGTTTATTCTTCTTCATGTTCTTCCTCCTCTTCTAGCAATACTGAATTTTTCGGACGTAACTCTTCTAATAATAATAATTTTAATTCATCTAAAGAAAGATTATAATGTAAATGTCCTCCAATCGCAACGGATGCTCTTCCGGTTTCTTCAGATACAATAATAGAGATGCAATCAGAATCTTCTGAAATTCCAAGTGCAGCACGATGTCTCGTTCCCAAACGCTTGCTAATTTTTAAATTATCGCTGGTTGGAAAAACAGCTCCGGCACTCGTAATCTTATCTCCCTGAATAATTACTCCACCATCATGAAGTGGATTGTTTGGGAAAAAGATCGAAACTAAAAGATCACTGGAAATATCTGCATAAATTTTTTTCGACTTTTCAATATATTCTAATAAAGAATTATCTCGTTCGATAACCATTAATGCTCCAATTTTATTTCTTTTTAAATAATCAACCGCATTCACAATTTCATAAACCATTTTTTCTCTTTCATCTACGGTTAACGATTTATGTCTTCCAAGAAGATGGCTTCGACCAAGTTGCTCCAATACATTGCGAATTTCTGGTTGAAAAACAACAATCAAAGCAAGTGGTCCCCAAGTAATTACATAATCTAATAAATATCCAATGGTAACTAAATCAAACCAATCGCTAATTAATTTTAATGCGACAATAAATAGAATTCCTTTAAATAAAAGAACCATTTTCAAATTTTTTCTTAAGTGTTTTAATATATAATATAAGATTAACCAAACTAGCAATACATCAATCAATTTTTTTACAAATAGAAAGATTGCATCTAACGTCATTTTATTCCCTCCTACTTTTTCTATTATATCATAAATGACTTCCATTGAAAACTATTTTTCTTTCGTGAGACTTCTGAGAAACTTCAAATCCCTGAAAATATCGACTCTTTTTGACAAAAAAAAGATGTTTTAAAAATGCCAAACATCTTCATCAACAGCTAAATTTTCTTCTTTTGCTTCTTTTAAAGAGTCTAAAGAAGGAAGTGTAAAACTTGATTCATTCGTTTCTACAATTTCTTTTTCTTCTGGTATTGTCATAATTTCAATTGGTCTTAAATCTTCAACAGATTCTTTTGATCTTGATAAATGAAGTCCTGCTTCTTTTAAACGAAAATCAGAAGTATCTTGTTTTTTCTTTTGTTCTTCTATTTCTACAAATGGTACTACTTGTGGTGTTGGTTCTTGAAAATTAAGATTATTTTCTTTTAATATCATACGACCCGATGGAACTTTTTCCAAAGATGGCTTCGGTTCCACTTTTGGTGGTTCTACCGGACTTTCTTTTTTCATAACGGTTTTTTTCTCAGATTTTGTATCTGATTTTGAAAAAATTAAAATAACAGAACCAACAATTAAAACAATACCAAGTACAACAGCAATCATGTAAATTCCATAATCCATTGTGATCTCCTACTTTCCTAGTATCATTATAGCATATTTTTTTCCCTTGACAAGTTTTTTTCAATAGAAAAAAAACGACTTTACACTTTAAGAAAAAAATCGTTTTCTTATTTGTAAAGTCATTCATTTCCTTCATAATTTTGTAAGAAATCTGCTCCTTTAAATGGATCATAATGAAGCAATTGATTGTACTTTTGTTGACGTAAAGCTTCATAAACTACAATCGCTACGCTATTCGATAAATTTAAAGCTCGAACATGCTCGGTCATTGGAATTCTTAAACAAGTATCCAAGTGTTCTTTTAAAATTTCTTTTTTTATTCCTGTACTTTCTTTTCCAAAAATAAAATAAATATTTTCTTTCGCATCATGATAATCAAAATCGGTATGTGTTTTCTTTCCATACCGAGTTAAATAATAATAGGTACCGGGATTTTTTTCTTTAAATTCTTCATAATTTTCATAAACGGTATAGTCACAAAATTCGGTATAATTGACTGCCGATCGTTTTAAATAACGATCCTCTAAAGAAAAACCTAAAGGTTTAATTAAATGAAGTTTTGATCCAGTAGCCGCACAAGTTCTCATAATATTTCCAGTATTTACAGGAATTTCTGGTTCATATAAAACAACATGAATCATCGCAATTCCGCTTCCTCTAAAAATTTTACTGCTTCGTTATAATCTACTTGTCCATTGGTATTATAATAATCCACAATTTGTCCTTCACGAATTAAATAAAAATTAGGAATATTGCTGATATCTTGTTTTTTGATCAAATCGGATGCATATTTTTCTTGTAAGTCCTTTAACTGTTCAATGGTTACTTCATCTTTATTCATATAAACAAAGTTTTGTTTTAAATTATTTTTACTAATATATTGATAAATTTTTTTATCAAAATCTCCCTGATTCTCTGTACTTGAAGAAATATAAATAACAATATTCGGATTTTCTTGAATAAAGTTATCAAATTCTTCAATTTTTACTTCCGGTAGAGAATCTGCCATAATGGTTCTTGGTAAATTGGATAAAGTCGTTGCTTCATACCAACTTTTTAAGTAAAAAACTAAAAGTATGGTAAGAACAACAATAATCGCTAAAATAAAATAGTTCTTTTTTGGAATTTCTTTCATAGTTCCTCCTTTACACTAATTCTTCTTTCGTTACCGGTGGTAAAACAATGTGTTCTTCCGCACATAAATCTTGAAATTCAATGCGAAATTTATCAAGTTCTTTTACAATCGAATCTGGATAAATTCGCTTGCTATTACGAATTGCCATATAGACATCCGAAACATTTACTACGTTAGAATTTCGATAAAGTGCTTCAGAAAAAGCATTGGTTAACACCGAAAAAGCAACATCCGGATACATTGCTGAAAGGCCATAAATTCTTTTATATTCCGAAGTAGCAGAAACAATGGCGGTAATTAATTTTTCGGTAATAAAATTCGTATATTTAAATTTGATTCCCGTTTGCTTTTCAATTTTTGGAAGACTTCCCATTAAAATTTTTACTGTTGTCTCTTCGGATGGTTCTTCAATTTCAATTTTTTCAAAACGTCTTAGAAAAGCACGATCTCTTACAACATAAGTATCGTATTCAATCGTTGTTGTTGCACCAATTGCTTTAATTTCTCCACGATCAAGACCTGGTTTTAAAATGTTTGCTAAATCCATTGGCCCATCGGCAGATCCACCGATTAAAGTATGAACTTCATCGATGAAAATGATGATTTTACTTGCTTTTTTTAATTCAGAGACAAGTAGGCTAATAATCATTTCTGATTTTCCGTTTCTTTGTACCGTTCCAATCAAAGAAGTAGAAGCAAATTTTAAAATGCGATATCCTTGCAACGCAACTGGTACTTGCCCCCGCTGAATTAAATAAGCAAGACCTTCGACAATGGCCGTTTTTCCAATTCCTGGTTTTCCAACTAATAATGCGGATTTTTCTGGAGTTAATAAAACAAGCATCAATCGTTTTAGTTCTTCATCTCTTTCAATTGCTGGATTGGTAACATATTCTTTGGCCGTTAAATCTTCTCCATATAGTTCTAAAACGCTAAAATTATCCATGGAATTCCTCCTTAAAAAATTACTAGATACTTTTAAAAATGTAATCCTAGTTTCATTATATACTAATTATATCAAAAAAAAAAGAGGTTAGAAAAATTATTCTCTTTTTTTATATACTAAAAATTGTTCGGGTGCCAAATAAATTGTCTCATTTTGTAAAAGAATATCCGCAATCGGTTTACCGAATACTTTTTGTAATTTTTCTAGATCATCTCCTTCTTTTGTAATATAAAAGGATGTATTTTCTCTTGGAATTAAAATTTCTTCTCCAGGATAAATATAATCATCTTTATTTAACCCATTTACTTTTTGTAAACTATCAACAGAAACGTGATGTTTTTCTGCAAGGGAGAAAAGAGTATCTCCTGGTAAAATTTTATATGTCATTAAAACATCGGTTTCTTTCTTAGGAACAATGATAAACATTTCTGGTTTTATTTCCTCCGAAGAAAGTCCATTTAAACGAATGAGTTCTTCTTTGGTTGTATGAAACCTTTTTGCAAGATCTTCTAAACGTTCTTCCGGTTTTACTTTATAGATTTGATACATGATTTCACCTCATTACAATTTATGTATTTTCCTATATTTAATTCCTCTTTTTGGGTATTTTGTTTACACACATTTATCATCCTCGAATACCTTATTATTGAAAAGAATAAAGAGGTGGAATATATGTGTTGTAATCAAAATGACGACAGTAAGTGCATTGCAGAAATTTTAACTGTCATCGCTATTTTACAAAAAAATGCTAGTTGTGCAGAAACTTGTTTAGACACTTGTGATCGTGGATTTTTAGGATGTTCTGGTACAACTTTAGGATGTAACACAAGACCGGTTATGCTTTATACTTGCTGCGGAAATGGAACTGCATGGAGCATGCCAATTAGCAAAGATCCAACAGAAACCGTAACTTCTAATGTCTTTCGTGTAGAAAAAATTGACGGAAACTGTGCAACCTTTCGAGTACTACAACCAAATCCGGATCCGACACAAGCAGCAACCATTCCTTATGTAGCAACCAATTCTTTTTTTACTATGGATTTAAATTGTTGCTGCGTACTTCGCTGTTTAAACGATACTTTTGTAGAATGCGTATAAAAACGAGGATCCCTCGTTTTTTTTATGAAAAAGTATCTAGAAAAAACTTACCAATCGGTAAGCTAAGAATTTTTTTCTTTATAAATACCATATAATTTTTCTTGATCTTCTTGGTCTAATGGTTCTAACTTCCACGTTTCTTTTTCTTTTGTTAAATGAAACGTAAGACTATAATTTACTCGGTCATCTCGATTTAACAATTCTTTTATTTGATTTTCAACCGTTTCTTCTTTTAAATCTTCTAACATTTTTGCTCGATCATAAACTTCAATCGCCACATCTACCGTTGCTTTACTTCCATCGATCTTTTCTTCACGAATTTCATAAACCATTCCCTTAAATTGATGTGCTAACACTTTTTGATACTCTTCTTTGGAAAAAGAAGAAAAATTTTCTTCATAATTTAAAGCATCTTCTAAAACTTCACTTTTCGCTGCTTGTATATCCGATAAATAAGCTTCCACCTTTTTCGTTGGTG
>CALVWH010000170.1 GCA_944364705.1 uncultured Bacilli bacterium
TTCCTGAATTAAAATCATATGAAGTTTTAACATTTTTATCTTTAATAGTTATACACTTTCCATCTTTTGACAACAGTATTCCTTTTCTTAACATCAAAGAGCCTATTAACATTTTCATATATTCTAATGCTTGTTCCGCATTTTTCCCTGCCAAAGTGATTTCTTGATTACTATTAGTAATGCCATAAAGAAAATTAAAAGTATTTTTAGCTGTTAATATAACTTCTGTTAACCGATTACTATATGCTTCACCTGGTGTTTCTGGTGCAAGATACACATCAGGAACACTTGTTTTATATAACCAAGCTAATGATCTTTCACATCCACTAAATAAATTTTGATTTTGTTGATAAACTTTTTTTATTTCAGAGTCAATTCTGTCTTTGTTGTCAAAATCACTATAAATAATTATTCTATCACATTGTTCCATTCCACTAGTTAATTGATATTTAAATTTAACTGGAATGTTTTGTGAAACGAACTGTTTAACAAGCTCTGAAACAATTTCGTGCATATTTTCCGGATTCGGAGCAATATAAAACCTATAACTGGTTTGTCCTATATTTTTTTCATTGACAATTACCCATTTATACTCTTTGTTTTGATTTTTAATTCTTAAATTTTCACTAATTTGTTGCTGTAAAAAATTTTCTAATTCTATTTCTTTTCCTTCTAATCCTGCTACCCTATACTTAGATGCATATAATTCATCTCTTAAATTATAAGGTTCTGTTTCTTTACTACATTTAAAAGCTATTCGTGATAATCCCAAAATTATTAAATCATCTATAGGTTGTATGATTTCTTCTATATTTCCAACCTTAGGATTAATTATTTTCATTTTAAATCATCCCTTTCATAATTAAATTAATAAATATCTTTTAATTTTTTAAATAAATTTATCCTATTTTCTTTATGCACGATTTGTTTGCTATGATTTTTTATCATATCGATTACCTTATCAATATCAAACCACATAACTTCAGAAAGTTCTTCTTTTTGAATAACAAATTCATTAATTTTTAAATTACATCGTGTATAAAAAAAGTATATTTTATGAATATTGGATTCATCAAAAATTGCAAACGGTATAATATTTTTAAGTTTTATATTAATTCCTAATTCTTCTTTCATTTCTCTTTTAGCTGCATATATTGGACTCTCCATTTTTTCAATATGTCCAGTGCATAAAGACCACGTATTGGGATAAAACTTTTTATTAGAACTTCTCTTTTGAAGTAAAACTTGATTTTCATCATTTAATAGAAATACAACCATTTCTTTATTAAATAAGTTGTTATTATATATTTCTTTTTCGTCGACCGTTTCATTCGTAACGTTTCCATTTCTATCAATTTTTATAATCAAAGCTACAATTTCTCCTTTCTAACTTCGGAAGCAATAAAAATAGATACTCTTTAGCATTGATAGAGTGTTAAGTCTATTAAATTAGAAGCAATATTCACTTGTAAGATCGAATGTCCCTCAAATTAATGATTCTAATATTTTTATTTTTTCTTACAATAAAGATATTTTCTTAACCAGTATTCGTCGTTGTTTTCATTATATTCTCCGACTGGAATATCAATCGATAAATCTTCAGCTATTTCTAGAATAACATCTTTTAATTCCAAATTATCAGCATAATATTTTGGAATAGCATCATACCCTAAATACACGCCCATTATATTTCCTGCAACCGAACCGGTTGAATCACTATCTCCATCATGGTTTACTGCACATACAATTGCATCTTCAAAACTATTTTGATATTTTAAACATGAATATATCGCAATTGCAAAAGTTTCTTCTGCAACCCAACCTTCACCAAGTTGATAAATAGCATCTATATCTGGCATATTTTCTTTACTTAATCTGATTGCTTTTTCTACTAATTTATCAAAATAATGATTATTTGTTTTGTCGTAAACATTAAATTTTTCTTTATATTGAATCATTGCCTTATTTAATGATTCTTCAAGATTAAGATTTTCATTTAAAATAAAATATATCATTGTAGCAAAAACATATGAAGGAATGTTTGCAAGTGGATGACCATGAGTGATAGCACTTATTTCAGCAGCAAATTTTCCTGCATATTCAGGATTTTTCATATATAACCCTAAAGGGGCTACTCTCATGATCCCACCGCAACCTTTACTGTCATTCATAGGATTTTCTATCGTTCCTTTTTTTCCAGAAGATAGAGCACTTATACAAGTATTTCCTGGAGCTCTTGGAACATTAAGTTCTTTCACATCTTTTATCCATGAAATTTTGTTATTATGATTATTTGTATTATTTTGTGTATCTAGCCAATCCAAATATGCTTCATAAACTGCATCAGATGGTAATGGTGCAATCCCTCTCATAGCACCTCTAGTTTCTCTCCATAAAAGTCCGTTAGCAGTAAATAAAGTCATTTGAGTATCATCAGATATAATTCCAAAATCATTTTCGTATTTTGTATATTCTTTTTCCTTAATACTTCTTTTAAATTCTAATTGATAACCTAATGCATCACCAATTGCTCCTCCAATTAATGATCCTAATATTTTATTTTTTCTATCAAACTGATGATCATTATATATAATATCTTTATCAAGGAATTTACTTATTAATAAACCAGATTTTATTTTATGCAAATAAGTTTCAATTTGTTTCACAAGATTATTAGCATCTTTTCTATCATTTTTATTACCATGAGAGATAAAGTCGTTCCACTCTTCTAAAACTAAATCAATATTTTCTTTATTAACCTTATCTTTCAAAATTTGATATGCCGTTTTTTTATAATTCATAATACTAACGACACCTAATGCTTTATAATAGGATTTTTCTGGTATTTTAGAAATTTTATAAAAATGAAGAGCCAGCTCATCATCAACTTTTCTTGGATTAGTTATCATAATTTTATTTGTCCTAAATATCGTTGTAGCACCATCTAATTTAATATTTTCAGCATCTTCTGGAACGGTAACATCATAAATGGTATCCCCGCGATGCAACCATCTTAATATACAATCTTCTGTTGTATAATTAAAACCTCCGAAGTCTCTACCATTTTCAGCATTAGGATTCCAATTGCTTGCTATATTAACTTCACCGATTTTATATTTAAAATCACTTTTAGCACCAGAAGTAGTGCCATACATAACTTTTACATATTTTTCCATCAACTATAACCTCAATCCAAATTTATATTCTCTATATTAATTAATTTATTATTCTTATCAAATTCTAATTTAAACGTTTCACAATAACTCCATTTTCCATCAAAAAATTGTTTACCATTAAATTTATAACCATCAATATAATCAATTTCACACCATTTACTAAATAAACCAGCGAATGCGGTTGAATGACCTACAATCAATATTTTTTTATCATAATAATTATTAAGAAGATTAATTAATGAGTTATATTCTCTTTCACTTACTTCATTTATTGATTCTCCATTTGGTAATTTATAGTTAAAATCATCAAATTGTTTTTTTCCAAAATCTTTTGGTAATTCATCCCAATTATTTATACCAAATTTTCTTTCGCCAAAATTATCATCGATAAATAATTTATCTTTCGTAAAATATTTAGCAGTAGAGATTGCTCTTACATAGTTAGAAGAGATGACCATGTCAAAATTGGCAAGTTCATTTAATTGACTTTTTTTTTCCGCTAACTTTTCACCATTAATTGTTAATCCCCATTTTTCATTTTGAACTTGTAAGGAATCCTTATTATTTATATTAATCGTTTTTAATGGTTCAGAATGTCGATAACATATATTATTTTCATTTTATTACCTCTTATTTTTTATTGTTTTAAGAACAAATGTTTGGTATAATAAATTTAGGAACATTTAATAGTTGGGTGCTACCTCTATCTTTACAGATGGGAGGTGATGCTTGTGAATAAGAAAGATTTTTTGATCTTTTCTTTAATCATTATCATCCTTTTACTTATAGCATTGCTTTTTGTAATTCTAAAATAAAAGGCACCTAACTCAAGCTTTGAATTAGGTGCTACACAAATTATTGGGTAACACTCAACTTTGCGATATTGAATGTTCCTCTTTTTTTATTTTATGCAAGTTTCCTTGACATATTCATAATAACATAAAAACAACTTTTTGACAAGTTCTATTGATAAAGTATCCAAAACACTTAAAGTTTCAGATAAACACTTATGGTGCAGGATATACAGCAACTCCTAAAGTAAAAGAAATCGTTAGTAATAAATTTAACGAACTATAATATTTTAAAATTTTATT
>CALVWH010000171.1 GCA_944364705.1 uncultured Bacilli bacterium
AAATGATAAATGTAAATTATTTTGGTGTGATCATTGATGAAATAACTATAGGTGGATTGTTTTTAATCAGACCAATTGTTCTTTTAGGATTCTTCCTATATAAATGGAAAGATAAATTTAAGCAAAAAGAACTTTATTGGTGGGGGTATACTGCAATTTTCTTTGCAATCGTAATTATTCTTTTGAATATTCAAATGGCTGGATTGCTTCCAAGATATTTAAATGATTTTACATGGCTATTCCTTTTACCAGTGGTATTTATCATTTTAATGAATGACAATCAATCCGATGGAAAAAATAAAAGAAGTTTACAAAAAATAATTTTTGTATTATTGATTTTTACCTTTATTTTTGAATTTTTCAATATGTTCAAATACGATACAGATTTAAGTTTTGCTAATACAAAAGTATATAATTATTTATATTATTGGTTCCACTCTTAAGGCAGGTGTTGTATGGAAAAGTGGATAAAAAAACTTAGAAAAATAAAATTTTTTGATTTTTGTTTTTCTATTTATTTTCGATATGAAGAAATTTGGAATTACTTGATCGTTGGTGGACTTACAACCGTTTTTAATGTTCTTTTTTACTTTGTACTAGCTAAAATTTTTCATATCGATTATATGACAAGTACGGTCATTGATTGGATCGTGACCGTTGCTTTAGCATTTTGGTTAAATAAAGTTTTTGTTTTTAAATCAAAAAAACAAGGAAAAGAATTTGCAAAAGAAACCTTTGAATTTTTTAAATACCGAATCATTACTCTTTTGATTGAAATTGCTTTTATGTATTTCTTTGTCGATCTATTTTCAATGCCAGATGTGATCGCTAAAATTATAGTTAACATTATTGTTATTGTTTTAAATTATATTTTTAGTAAAATTTTTATTTTTAAGAGGTAGTTTATGAAAAGAAAAAATATTGTAGTGATTCTTGTAATCTTTATTTTATCATTTTTAGCTTTTTTTCCAATTTTTCTAAATAAATATTTTAACTTTCACAGTTTTGATGAACTTATTTTTCATATAAAAGTTCCAGCAGAAGGTGCAAATCTTACTTATGTGAGAATCATGATCTTTTTTTCTTTGACTTTAACCATTTGTACGACCGTTATTTTGTCTGTTTTATTTTTGTATCCTTTTAAAAAAGAAATAAAAATCGGAAAAACAGTTCTTTTTCCAATTTGTAAATGGAATTTTAAACTGAAAATAACCTTCACGCTTCTTTTTTCTGTTCTTATTTTCTATAACTTTTTTATCAAATTAAAAATGGATGTATATGCGAAAAACTTACTTTCTTCTTCTACTTTAATCGAGGATGAATATGTAGAACCATCAAAAGAAATCTTATCCTTCCCAGAAAAAAAGAGAAATTTGATTTATACATTTTTAGAATCCATGGAAGCAAGCTATATGACAGAAAAAAACGGTGGAAATGAAAAAAGAGAAGTCATTCCATACTTAGAAACATTAGCAACCGACAATGTATCTTTTTCCAATACTAATAAGCTCGGGGGAGCTCTTCCAATTACCGGAACCACTTGGACTATGGGAGCAATTGTAGGACATACCACCGGACTACCTCTAAAAATTTACGTTGGAAATAATAATTATGGAAAATATGAAACCTTTTTGCCAGGAGTTGTAAGTCTTGGTGATCTTTTAGAAGAAGAAGGATATGAACAAGTATTTTTATTAGGATCCGATGCTACCTTTGGTGGACGTAGAAAATACTTTGAAAGCCATGGAAACTATAAAATATGGGATTGGAAACAAGCTTTGCGAGAAGGAAAAAAACAATTAGAAGATTATGTTTGGTGGGGATACGAAGATAAAGATTTATTTACTTATGCCAAAGAACAATTACAAACCTTATCAAAACAAGACAAATCGTTTAATTTTACCATGCTTACGGTAGATACTCATTTTGAAGGAGGATATTTATCAGAATCTTGTGATACGCTATTCGATAATCATTACGCAAATGTTTTACATTGTAATGATCAAATGCTTATGGAATTTATAAATTGGATTCAAAACCAAGACTTTTACGAAAATACAACGGTTATTTTAGTAGGAGATCACTTAAGTATGGATCAAGGATATTTTAAAGAAGTAAAACAAACAAGAGAAAGAACCATTTACAACGTAATTTTAAATTCTCCAATCCCTTATCAAAAAAATAAGAATCGAACCTTTACTGTTTTAGATTTTTTTCCAACCACTTTAGCATCTTTAAATGTAGAAATTAAAGGAAATCGTTTAGGACTTGGAACAAATTTATTTTCATCTGAAGAAACACTACCAGAAAAATATGGATACGATACTTTTCAAAAAGAATTAGAAAAAAAATCAATCTTTTACGAATCAAAATTTTTATATAGAAATTAAAAAAACATTTTGTTATAATAGAGAAAAGGAGATAAAAAAATGGAAGATTTGATACAAAAAAATATTTTGCTTTTTGTTTTATTTCTTGTTGTTTGTCTTACTTTTTATATCGTCCAAGGAATTTTCTTAAACAAATTAAATCATCTTATGTATAAAAAAGGAACTCCAATGGCTTTTATTCCAATTTTTAATATCTATTTACTTGGAAAATTAACCATTCATAAAGCCGTTGGATATCTTTTAGTTTTCCTTTTGCTTTTAACAAGTTCCGCAACCGTAACCATTGACGGAGAAGAAAGTACCTATACGTTATTACCAGAAACAGCGAATCAAATGGTTACAATCCTTTATATGATCACAGTTTTTGGATTATTTGTTTATATGATTATAAAATATCAGCAATTAAAAAAGAAAAATTCCGAAGAAATTGAAGTTTTAGATCTTTAGAAATCTTACAAAAGGTAAGATTTTTTCTTGTGCGCCGTGCATGATATATAGCTAGAGGGTGAAAGTCCCTTACACGCGTAGGTATCGACGAAGTGTTAGAGAAGCACAACGCATCAACAGTGATGTTGGGGCTAAAGGAAGTGTGGAACAAAATCATGAACCAACGAACAGAAACTTA
>CALVWH010000172.1 GCA_944364705.1 uncultured Bacilli bacterium
TATATGAAAGAGATCGAACGAAAAGTCTATTAAAATTTTGACAAAGGAAAAACAAGTAGGGTCGCGACGATCCGATACTGGTCTATGGAGAAGTCAAAGATTTCGAAGAAGTAGAAAGAGCTTACCGTGAGGTAAGCTATGTCAAAATTTATTTTGACTTTTGTTCTTTCTATGTGTTTTAAAAGACATTGTAAATTAAGGAGACTTCTTTTTCTGAATTTACATCTTAAAGTATCCATGATATAATAAAAACAATTTTGAGGTGGTTGTATGAAAAAAAAGATCATTTTCCTTTTGATCTCTGGTTTAACCTTATGTTCCTTTTTCTTAGATACTGCAAATCTTTATGAAGGTTTAGGATCTAGAGAAAATCCTTTTTCTATTAAACTTTTCCCAATGACGATTTGTTTTCTTTTTTTCTATTTCTTTTATTCAAAAAAAGAAGGAAAAATTTCTTGGATTGAAAAATTAATGGTTTCTTTTTTCTCTATTAGTATGCTAATAGGAAATAGCTATATGAAGATTGGATCTTGGAATCTTGTCTTTGGAAATCTTTTATTTTTCTTTCTTTCGATTTTTCTTTTTTTCGGATATTATTTCTTTTTTAAACAATGCCTTTTATATTTTCGAATGTTTTTAGAAAAAAAAGAAAAAAAAGAT
Source organism: uncultured Bacilli bacterium (assembly GCA_944364705.1). GTDB lineage: Bacteria > Bacillota_I > Bacilli_A > RF39 > UBA660 > RUG12867. Next base: position 661 of record CALVWH010000172.1, read on the forward strand.
GGAAAAATAAAAAATAAATTCCTTTTGTTTTTTGAACAAAAACCATTTTTATCTTCCTTTCTTTTTTTACTTCTTATTTTTTCTATTTATCTTATTGCTTTTTATCCAATGATTTTATCAAAAGATCCAAGTTTTCAAATTCTACAGTTTTATAATATAAAAAATAAATATTCCGATTATGTTGTTTTATTAGATCCGAATGTACATTTAACCAATCATCATCCGGTTCTTCATACTTTATTATTAGGTGGTTTTTTAAACATTGGAAAATTTTTTGGAAATGATAACTTTGGTTTATTTTTATATAGTTTATTTCAAATGCTTTGGTTGATTGGAGCTTTATCTTTTACGATTTCTTATATGAAGAAAGTAAAAGTTTCTTTAAAAAAGCGACTTATTGTTTTAGCAATCTATGCATTTGTTCCTATGTATGCTTTTTATGCATTATCTTCGGTAAAAGATACCTTTTATACGGTCTTTCTTCTTTTCTATTTTGTTTTTCTTTATGATTTTATTAAATTCTATAAAGAAAAACCATATCCTCTTAAAAAATGTTTGCTTCTTTTCCTTATTGTATTTTTGATTAGTGCTTTCCGCAATAATGGAATTTATGTTCTTGTTTTATCGTTACCATTTTTGTTTTTCTATACGAAAAAAAACAAAAAACAAATAGGAGCTATTTTTGTATTCCTTTGTCTTACTTATTTTGGCTATACAAAAATTTTATTTCCATATTTTAAAATTACGGATGGAAGTATTCGCGAAGCTTTATCCATTCCATTTCAGCAAACTGCACGTTATGTAAAAGAACATGAGGATGAAGTAACGAAGGAAGAAAGAGAAGCGATTGACCAAATTTTAACTTATGATACATTAAAAGATCGGTATAAACCAGAAATAGCCGATCCTGTAAAAAATGAATTTAATCGATATAGTACAAAAGAAGATTTGATCCGATATTTTAAAGTTTGGTTTCAAGAGTTTTTGAAACATCCAGATACTTATGTGCAAGCTACGTTACATAATATTTATGGATACTTTTATCCGAATAAAAAGAATTGGTATATTTATAGTGCTTATACTTCCATTATTAAAGATTGGGACGTAGCAGATTATCATTATAATTCGTTAAAACCAATGAGAACGGTTTTAACCGCATATGGAGAATCGTTCCCATATTTTCCAGTGGTTGGTTTATTATCTAATATTGGATTTCAAACTTGGATGATTTTGATTATGAGTGTTTATTTCTTTATCTATAAGAAAAAGAAATATCTTCTTCTTTTACTTCCAGCTTATGTAACTCTTTTAATTTGCATCGCATCTCCAGTGAATTGTTACTTTCGGTATGCTATGCCATATATTTTTGCAATGCCATTTCTTTTTACTGTTTTTCTAAAAGAAATTCGCGAAAAATAAAAATTCCTTTGGAAAGGAATTTTTTTTTTACCGAATATCCATTCTTGTAATGGATTTGGTTGTATATTCTTGTTTCGTTTCTTTATTACGAAAGATAATTTCAAAACCACATTCTTCTGCAATTTTTTCAAGTGTTTCAAAACTTGGCTCGGCGTAGTTTGTTTCATATCCAGACAAGGTTGTTTGAGCTATATTAATTTTTTTGGCTAATTCTGTTTGATTGTAACCGGTATTAGATCTTAAGATTTTAAGCATTTTTCCTAACATATAACTCCTCCTTGTCGATATTATGTCATTTTTATAAATAAAATTTTAAAAATAACGGAAAATTCGTTATGCTTATTCTTTGCTTTCTAAAATTTTATCTGCAAGACCATAGGCGAGAGCTTCTTTGGCATCGAGAAAATAATCTCTTTCGGTATCTTTTTCAATCGTTTTTAAATCTTTCCCTGTGTTTTCTTTTAAAATATGATTTAATTTATCTTTTAATTTTAAAATTCTCTCTGCAGCAATTTTTATTTCTGTTGCTTGACCACTAGCACCACCTAGTGGCTGATGGATCATAACTTCACTATTGGAAAGTAAATATCGTTTTCCTTTGGTTCCACTAGAAAAAAGTAAAGCTGCCATACTGGCTGCAAGTCCAAGACAAATGGTTGACACATCGCTTTTAATATAATTCATCGTATCGTAAATTGCCATACCATCGGTGACCGATCCTCCTGGAGAGTTAATATAAATACTAATATCGTCATGATTTAAAGAGTCTAAATATAAAAGTTCTCCCACAACAATATTGGCTACTTTCTCATCGATTTCACCAGTAAGCATAATAATTCGATCTTTTAAAAGTCTAGAATATAGATCGTAGGCTCTTTCACTATTACTTGTTTTTTCAATAATGGTTGGAATCATTTGATCATCTCCTAACATTATGATAAGCAGATTCTTTTTCATTTATGCAAAAAAGAATGTGACAAATGGATAAAAATTTGCTAAAATGATTATGTTAGAATAAAGAGGTGACCTATGAATAAAAAAATCAAGATGCAATACCAAGGAAGAGAGGAAGTAGAAGTAGAAAAAGAAACGCCAATTAAGGAAGTTGCCAAACAATTTCAAAAAAGATATTTTTATGATATTTTAGTAGCAAAAGTTGGCAATGAAATTATGGAACTTTCAGAACCTTTATTAAAAAGTGATTGTATTGATTTTTATGATCGTAGTTCGAAAGTTGGCTATGACGTATACGCAAGAAGTGTAGAATTTATGTTAGTTTTAGCAGTCAAAAGAATTTTTGGAAAAGATAGTGATGTTTTATTAGAACATTCGATCGATAAAGGTGTTTACTGCGAAATTAAAGATGTAGCAATCTCTGAAGAAATTGTTGCAATGTTAGAAGAAGAAATGCACAAAATTCAAAAAGAAGATTTGATTTACACCAAAATGAGTGTTTCTAGAATGGATGCGATTTCTTTTTATCGTAAAAGAAAACAATGGGACAAAGTCAATGTCTTAAAATACATTAGCAATACGTATATTAACCTATATCGATTGGATGATATCTATGATTATTTTTATGGTGAAATGGCCTATAGCACAAAATCCATCAATTCTTTTAAATTAACGTATATTGAAGAAAGAGGATTTGCTCTTAGCTATCCAGATGTAGAAAATCCAGAATGTACGCTTGATTATCATCATCATAAAATGTTATTTGATAAAATTTTTGATTATACAACATGGGGAAGATTAATTGATATCAAAAATGCTGCCGATTTAAACCGGGAAGTATCTTTAGGAAAATATGATCATTTAATTTATCTTGCGGAAGCTTATTACAATAGTCAATTAGCGAAAGTTGCGGAAGAAATTTATAAGCAAAGAGATCACTTGAAATTAGTTTTAATTGCAGGGCCATCTTCATCAGGAAAAACAACGACTTCAAAAAAATTAGAAATTTATTTAAAAAGCAAAGGATTAAATCCTCACCAAATTTCTTTAGACGATTATTTTAAAAATCGCAAAGATACACCAAAATTGCCTTCTGGAGAACTTGATTTAGAATCGTTGCGAGCTGTGGATGTAGATTTGTTTAACAAACATTTAGTAAAATTATTGGATGGAGAAAAAGTTTTACTTCCAGAATATAATTTTATTAAAGGAGAACGAGAATATAAAGAAAAATGGTTACAATTAAAAGGCAATGATATCATTATTATTGAGGGACTTCACTGCTTAAATGAAGAACTTACCATGTCGATTGAACGAAGACAAAAATATAAAATTTATCTAAGTCCTTTGACACAATTAAATATTGATAATCATAATCGTGTTCATACGACGGATACGAGAAAATTAAGAAGGATCGTTCGGGATAATAAACATCGTGGATATAATGCCGCACAAACGTTAAAACAATGGCAAAAAATTTCGAGTGGAGAAAAACAATTTATTTTCCCATTTCAAGATGATGCAGATGTTGTCGTAAATTCCGCACTTATTTATGAACTTGGAATATTAAAAACTTATGTAGAACCTTTGTTATTTTCTGTTGCAGAAGATGATGAAATGTATCCAGAAGCGTTACGCTTAATCAATTTTTTAAGAAACTTTTTACCGATTCCGAGTGATGAAGTTCCAAAAGATTCGGTATTAAGAGAGTTTATTGGAGGAAGTTGCTTCTTTCAATAGTTAGAAAGGATGAAATTATGATAAAAGTAGCAATCAATGGTTTTGGAAGAATTGGACGTTTAGTTTTTCGGTTAATGGAAGAAGATCCTACCTTTGAAGTCGTTGCGATTAACGATTTAACCGATGCTGAACAACTTGCATATTTACTAAAATACGATACCAATCATCGTACGTATCGTAAACATGAAATTTCTTTTGATGAAGAAGGAATTCTTATTGGAAATCGTAAAATTAAAGTTTTTGCTGAAACAGATCCATCAAAATTACCTTGGAAAGACCTTGGGATTGATGAAGTATTCGAATGTACTGGTCATTTTACGTCAAAAGAAAAAGCGATGGCACATATCGAAGCTGGTGCGAAAAAAGTGATTATTTCCGCTCCTGGAAAAGGAGAGATGAAAACCGTTGTTTATAATGTAAACCATGGAATTTTAGATGGTAGTGAAGAAGTTATTAGTGCTGCTTCTTGTACGACCAATTGTTTAGCACCCGTTCTTAATGTATTAGAAAAAAACATTGGAATCGAAAAAGGATATATGACAACGATACATTCTTATACAAATGACCAAGTTTTATTGGATGTTGCTCATAAAAAAGGAATCAAAGCTAGAAGAGGTAGAGCAGGAGCTATGAATATGATTCCAGCATCTACTGGAGCTGCAAGTGCGATTGGTCTTGTTCTTCCTAGTTTAAAAGGAAAATTAGATGGTGGAGCCGTTCGTGTTCCAACATCTACAGGATCGATGATTGATTTAACCTTAGAATTAAAACGAAATACTTCGGTCGAAGAACTTAATGTTTTATTTCAAAACAATCAAAATGAAAGCATTGAATTTACGATGGATCCTATTGTTTCTAGCGATGTAATTGGAAGTCATGCTGGAGCAGTAGTGGATGGACTTTTAACAAAAGTTTTAGAAGTAGATGGAAAACAATTGGTTAAAATTGTTGCTTGGTATGATAATGAAATGAGTTATAGCATGCAAATGGTGCGAACTGCAAAATATTTAGGACAATTTTTATAATTGTCTTTTCTTTTGGAAAAGAAAACCTTTTGATCGTGTAAAAATATTTCAGAAAAATATATTTAGCAATAAGATAACTAATAGGATTTTTAGAAGTGTGGACAGGTAAATAAGAAAAAGACCTATCAAAAGTAGAATCGTTTCTTTCTTTTTCATATTATTTTTGTTAAGTGTTGATTTTGTTTCTTGAAAGTTTAAATGTTTTTCAATTAAATTTTTGAATATTCTT
>CALVWH010000173.1 GCA_944364705.1 uncultured Bacilli bacterium
GACGGCATGCTGGTAAAGCGGCCCATACTGCTGGCGGGTGATAAAGTCCTGGTGGGCTTTAAGGAAGCGGAGTGGGAAAGCCTTGCCCATTAAATATACATTTTGAAAAAGAAAGATGTTATAAACAATTACTGGAAAAAGCCATAAGAGAAAAGCCTGATACAGCGGCAGAAACAACCTGCGCTCTGTCAGGCTTTTTTAGTATTTGAAAGTCTGTGAAAGTATTATGGTCTGGGATTTGATAGATTATATATACAATGACATAGGATGGATTGATTGTGTAATTTGGCATACACAAACTTGCTTTTTATTCACTATAATGGTAAAATTTAACAGTATTACACTGAATTGATAATAATATTTAGCGGATGTGGAGGGTGTTTTGAGAAAAATTATTATAAATATTCAGGGGAATGAAATTAATATTTATAAAGCCTCTCGTTTTCACGGCTGGCTGATGGAACAAATAGGAGAAGAATATGCCAGGGAACTGCACAATGAGAATACCAGACCCTTTAGTCAGTATCTTTTAAAATGTGAAACGGGATGGGAATGGCATATTAATACCCTTACAGATGAGGCAGATCAAAAAATCGCGGATCGAATATTTGATGGCAGTATAAAAGAGATTCATCTAAAAGAGGGAAAAGCAGTTACAATAGTGGGAAAACAAAAGGAACACGAAACTATTGACGGATTATTAAAAAAGACTTATTTTCTGGATTCTCCCAGAACCTGCAGTATCCGTTTTATAACACCTACAGCTTTTAAAAGGAATGAAAAATATTTCTTTTTTCCGGAAGTTAAGTTGATTTTTCAAAATTTGATCAACAGATTTCAGGCGTGCGGTTTTCCTATGACAATAGGCAGCAGTGAACTGCTGGAAGAAATTCAAAACAAGGTAGAAATCGTGGATTATGATTTGAGAACAAAGAAATTTTATCTGGAAAATACGAACGTAAAGGGGTTTCAGGGCAGGATATTCATTAAAATATACGGCCCTCAGATGTTTGTTAATCTGATACATTTTTTGCTGCAATTTGGGAGCTACAGCGGAATTGGAATAAAAACAGCGCTTGGTATGGGAGCTGTGGAGGTAGGAGAAAGAAGGTAGTATATGACAGATGAGAGAGTAAAAACAATACTTGGCGGTATGCTACACGATGTTGGCAAAGCAGTGTACCGAACAGGAGGGACAGAGAATCACAGCGTTCTGGGAGAACAGTGGTTAAAACAGGAGGGCGGTCTGAAAGACCGGGATATACTGGACCAGGTGCGTTATCATCATGGGAAAGAACTGGCGCAGGCAAATATTCCGGATGACTCGCCGGCGTATATTACATATATTGCCGATAATATATCGGCAGGTCTGGACAGGAGAAAAGAAAGCGGCACATATGGTTATGAACAGGGAGTGCCTTTATCCAGTATATTCAATTATATGAATGGGAACCGGGAAGAAAAATACTATCCTCCGGGTTTATTGGATGCAGACAGCAAAATCGCATACCCTGAACAGCAAAAAATCAGATATGATGCGCAGTTTTACAGTTCTGTACTGGGAAAGCTGAAAGACTGCCTTGCCGGAATCGAATACAGCGAAGATTTTGTGGAATCCTTCCACGAAGTATTGGAGAGCGTATTCACTTATATCCCCTCTTCTACAGCAAAGGCAGAGAGAGGAGATATTTCTCTGTATGATCATTCCAAATTGACGGCAGCGATAGGAAGCTGCATTCACGCTTACTTATCGGAACAGGGACGGCGGAATTATAAAAATGAACTTTTGAAAAACAGCCAGGCATTTTATGATGAGCCGGTATTTTACCTGTACAGTATGGATATCTCGGGGATTCAGGATTTTATTTATACAACAGCCAGTGACCGGGTATTAAAAGCATTAAGAGTACGCTCATTTTATCTGGAAATCCTGATGGAACACTGTATAGATCAACTGCTTTTTTCCATGGAACTTTCCAGGTGTAATCTTCTGTATTCAGGAGGGGGACATGCCTATCTGATACTGCCCGCAACGGCAGAGGCAGAGAGAAAAATATGTGGTTTTGAAAAACAGATAAACGACTGGTTGCTGGAAAATTTTAAAATAGCATTGTACATGGGAATCGGATATGCCAAATGCTCAGCCAATATGCTGATGAATCATCCGGAAGGAAGCTACAGCGAAATATTCCGCACTGTATCTGCAATGATATCAAGAAAAAAACTTCATCGATATGATGCAGAAAAACTGCGGATGCTGAATTTGGATCAGACAAAAGACCATACCAGAGAATGCAGGGTATGCCATCGGTCAGACAGATTGACAGAAGGAGACAAATGCAGTTTTTGTGCGGCGATTGAGTCAATGTCGGCACAGCTTTTGAAAAAATCCTTTTTTGTAGTGTCAAAAGGCCGTACAGAAAAAGGGCTCCCTCTTCCGTTTGACTGCTCGATGCGGATTATGAACCGCGAAAATGTAATAGACGAAATGAAGAAACCGGACTATGTAAAGACGTACGGGAAAAATCAGGTTCATACGGGACTGCATGTTACAAAATTATGGGTAGGAGATTATGCGGCTCAGGATACTTTTGAGGATTTAAAAGAAAAATCGGTAGGGACAAAAAAAATTGCAGTTTTGAGAGCGGACGTCGATAATCTGGGAAAAAGTTTTATTCATGGATTTGAAAGTGAAACAGAAAAAAGCAAATATGTTACGCTCTCCAGAACGGCAACTTTTTCCCGGAAAATGTCAATGTATTTTAAAAAACATATCAATAGCCTTCTGGAACGGGGAGAGAGATACATCGTTGAAAAAGAACCGGGGAAAAGGGAAGCGGTTGTGGTCTATGCAGGAGGCGATGATCTTTTCATTGTCGGAAGCTGGGATGATATTATCGGTTTTTCTCTGGATTTGTACCACAGTTTTAAACGATACACGCAGGGAAGTTTAAGCTTTTCAGCGGGGATCGGGGTATATGATGCTAAATTCCCTATTGCCAATATGGCAGAGATGACAGGGAAACTGGAGGACTGTGCCAAAGGCCTGGACGGTAAAAACGCAATAACGCTTTTTGATAGAGAAAATACCTATCCATGGAGAGTATTTCAGGAAAAGGTTATTGATGAAAAGTACGGCACTTTAAATGAATTCTTTAAATCCCGACAGGATAAGGGACGGAGTTTTCTTTATCATTTACTGGAACTTTTTAAGGGAATGGACAGTGCGGGAGAACAGACAGATAATAAAATTAATCTGGCAAGGCTGGCATATCTGTTGGGAAGACTTCGCCCTGAAGGGAAAATAGAAAAGGAGGAGAAAGAGCAAATATATCAGTTTTCAGAGAAGATTTATAACTGGATAAAAAAACAGGAAGACAGGAGACAGATGATTACCGCAATTTATTTATATGCGTATAAGACAAGGGAGATGGAATAATGGGAAAAAGCCTAAATGAAAACACCTATGTGGAAGAAGCAGAGCAGATTATTCAAATTTTAAAGCAGGAAAACAAAAGATTAATTTCTACTTCAAAGCTGAGAAATATTTTATCAATGTTAGCGGGGCTATATAACCGTGTAGTTCACAGCCAGGAGAAAAATACGCTGGAAAAGGATATACAGTCTGACCTGAAATACTGTAAAATGCGCTGCGCCTATGAAGCGGGAAGAGATCCAGAAGTGAGAAAATTTGTAGATAAAACTCATATAATGGAATATATCGATGGCATTGGAAACAGTAAAGAGCGATTTATTTTGTATTATCGCTATGTGGAAGCATTGGTAGCATATCACAAATACTACGGCGGAGAATAAGAAACAGGAGGCAGAGGATGAAAGCGAAAGTTGAAATTACGGGAAAAATTACAGTATTGACAGGAATGCATATTGGGGGGAGCGAGGCCTTTTCTGCCATCGGGGCCATTGACTCTCCGGTTATCCGGGATTTATTTTCCGGACACCCTATGATACCGGGCAGCAGTTTGAAGGGAAAACTGAGGACACTTCTGGCAGAAACCCATAATGACAGGGAAAAAAATCCAGGTAACCGGATAGAATTAGACGCGCCGGAAATTAAGCGACTGTTTGGATATTCAAATGCAGATGGAGAAAAACAGAAGGTGCACAAAAGCAGGCTGATCTTTACCGATATGGTAGCAGAAAATACGGACGAGCTGCGGGAATACGGAATTAACTTTCCCACAGAAGTAAAGTATGAAAATACAATTAATCGGCTTACCGGAGTAGCCATGCCAAGGCAGATTGAAAGAGTAATAAGGGGAACGGTATTTCCTCTTAGAATTGTATATAATGTGGAAAAAGAAGAAGAGATGACTGCCGATTTTCAACTGTTAAGAGAGGGATTTGAGCTTCTGCGATATGATTATCTGGGGGGACATGGAAGCAGAGGATATGGCAGAGTTCAGGTTTCAGAATTGAAGGCAGAGGTCTGCGTGGGAGATGTGGAAGACCAGATACTGACAACCTGCAATCAAATCCTGAAGGAAGGACTCATATGAAATACGCAATCTACAAATTAAGCTTTTCTACCGGAGTACATATTGGAGACGGAAGACTTTCAAAAAGCAGAGCAACTTTTCAGGCAGATGTTCTTTTTTCTGCCTTGTGCCAGGAAGCTATAAAGGTTATGGGAGAAACGGGGCTTCAGCAGCTGGTAAACTATGCAAAATCGGGGCAGCTGTATTTTTCAGACAGTATGCCATACATAAATGATGCACTGTATCTGCCTAAACCTATGCTCCGAATAGAGAGAGAGGATGATGATTCATCCATAAAAAAACAGGTAAAAAAATTAACGTATATTTCAGCTGAGCATTATTCGGAATTTTTGAAGGGATGCCTGGACGTGGAAGAAGAGCTGTTTAGAATGGAGCAATTCGGGGAGACGGAGGTGAGGACAAGATTAAACAGCAGAGATGACACTGGCCCTTACCAGGTAGGAGTATTTCACTTCGGAGATAAAAAGTCACATAATACCGGCCTGTATATTATTGTGGCATATGCAGAAACAGAGATTTTAGACTTTATAGAGGAACTGTTATATCATGTAGGATATGAAGGAATAGGGGGGAAAGTTTCTTCCGGATTGGGAAAATTTGAACCGGTATATGAAGAAGTTCCAGATAATCTTTTGCAAAGGCTGGTTCACTATGAGGTATATCCCTGTAAAATTACGCTGTCAGTTTCCCTGCCCAGGGATGAAGAACTTTCAAAAGCATTGGAAGGAGCCAGCTACGGCATTATCCTGAGGAGCGGTTTTATATCTTCTTCCGACTATGCAGAGCATTTTCAAAAGAAACAGGATCTATATTGCCTGCAGGCAGGTTCATATATCAAAAATGTGTATGAGGGAGATATCTATGACGTATCGACGGGAGGCAGACATGCAGTTTACCGATATGCAAAACCAATGTTTATGGGGGTGGATGCGTGAGTACACAGCACGGAGTAATAACGTTGAAAACAGTTTCACCTGTTTTTGTGGGATCAGGAGATGAACTGAAAAAGACGGAGTATTTTTTGGATAGAAAAGCAGGAAAGGCGTATATATTAGATACTTTTAAATTTTTTCGCCTTATGGTAAATAAAAATCTTGAAAAGTCTTATGAAAAGTTTATTTTAAATCCCGAGAAAAAGTCTTTGCAGAATTGGTTCTTTGATCACAGAGAAGAGATATCTTTTAAAGAGATTTTGAAAGTCTGCAAATATTCTCTTGATATCAGCGGCGTGGATATCAGAAAATCGGGAATAAAAACATTTATGAAGGATGCGTATGGTTTTTCCTATATTCCCGGAAGCAGCTTGAAAGGCGCTATCAGAACTGTGCTTCTGCATAGTATGATAAAGAGCGGGAAATTACCAGATACAGTCAGCAGCAGTATAACGCAGGAGACATTCGCAAAAGAGGCAAGATTTAACAGAAACAGATTTCTGCAGACTCAGTCAAAAGGCGTAGAAAAGCTTCTGGAAAGCCGGATAGAAGGGGAGAAAGATGCTATTAGGAAAATGATGTCAGGACTTCGGATCAGCGACAGCCATGTAATACCGAATGAAGCGCTGGTATTATGTGAAAAAGAGGACTACGGCATAAGCGGAAGAAAAGCAGCTTCCAAAATCCCAATTTTAAGAGAATGTATAAAGCCGGGGACGGAGATTAAATTCGAGTTTACCTTGGATCATACAAAACTTCCCTTTTCAATGAATGAGATTACGGCTATGGTAAGCGATTATTTTCTGGATTATCAGAGGCTGTATCTGAACAGTTTCCAGATAAAGAAAAATTATCAGGGCTGTATACTTTGTATGGGCGGAGGAGCAGGTTTTATATCAAAAACTTTGATTTACAGTATATATCCCAAATCTCAGGCTGTAAAGGTGAGCCGGCAGATATTAAACAAGCAGTTTAGTAAACATAATCATTGGAAAGATGATAAAATATCACCGCGTATGAGAAAAATGACTCATTACCAGGAAGACGTGTATGATATGGGATTATGCGATTTTTCCTGGAAAGCGACCTGATTTTTATCCGCACCTTGATTTTGCTGGTTTTTTGGATAAAATTATGGTTGGTGTTAAAAAACAAAAGCAAAATCAAATTTTTATCCGCAAATGCCACCCGGAAGCCTCTGATTATCAGGGCTTCCGGGGGCAGGGTAGAGAAAGAATAATCCCCGATAGGGGACGGAAACGGAACGGATGAAAAGGTTGATACAGGAGGCGAAGGAAACCGTAGAGAAAGAATAATCCCCGATAGGGGACGGAAACCCACTCTTGCCACTTCTTTTGCAAATTCTTTTAATCGTAGAGAAAGAATAATCCCCGATAGGGGACGGAAACATTATTACACGCTGGATCAGGCAAGGGAAATCATTGTAGAGAAAGAGTAATCCCCGATAGGGGACGGAAACTATCTGGTCTTAAATATTCTGCTCATCATTTCCGCTTCCTGTAGAGAAAGAATAATCCCCGATAGGGGACGGAAACATCATCTTTCCCCTCCTACCATTTAGCGATAATATGTAGAGAAAGAATACTCCCCGATAGGGGACGGAAACGCCGAATTCCTGTTATTCCCATTTCTTCCGCGACTGTAGAGAAAGAATAATCCCCGATAGGGGACGGAAACCATTCCGCGAGTCATATAAATGGATCCCGGATAATCGTAGAGAAAGAATAATCCCCGATAGGGGACGGAAACTTGATAACTGCCTCGAAATCTCCGGTAAATTCCGGGTAGAGAAAGAATAATCCCCGATAGGGGACGGAAACTGCTCTCAACCAGCCTTTGAGCGATCATTCTCTGTAGAGAAAGAATAATCCCCGATAGGGGACGGAAACCAGTCATCCGGTTTTATTCATTATGTT